>CALJAP010000202.1 GCA_938027655.1 uncultured bacterium
AACCGCTTCTATACCGACCAGTGGGGCACGGTCATCAGCGGTTACGCGCCTATTCGCGACTCCGCGGGCAAGTTGGTCGGCATCGTCGGCGTAGACCTGCATGTGAACGAATACCGCGAGCGGCTGGCTGCAATCCGCCACCACGCGCGTATTACCTACGCGCTGATACTGGTTGCCAGCCTGCTGATAGGTGCGGTAGTCTACACGCTATCCCGACGGGCTGAGCAAGACCGCGAGCAGCTACGCCTGCACGCCCGCGCGCTGGAGATGGCAGGGAACGCCATCGTGATTACCGACCGCAACGGAACGATCCAGTGGGTCAATCCCGCCTTCACCGCTATCACAGGCTACGCCCGCGAGGAGGCTCTCGGAAAGAACCCACGCATCCTGAAATCGGGCAGACATGAGCGGACGTTCTACGAACAAATGTGGGGGACTATCTTGCGCGGAGAGGTCTGGAAAGGAGAGGTGGTGAACCGGCGTAAAGACGGCAGTCTCTACCATGAAGAGATGACCATCGCACCGGTATGGGATGGAAACGGTAGCGTTACCCACTTCGTCGCCATCAAACAGGACGTCACCGAGCGCAAGCGATTCGAGCAGCAGCTATCGGAGGCTCTGGAGCGGGCGCAGGCGGCGAACCGTGCCAAATCCGAGTTCCTCGCCAACATGAGCCACGAGATTCGTACCCCGATGAACGGCATTCTCGGCATGGCGCAGCTGCTCATAGACACGCCGTTGAACGAAGAACAGCGAGACTACGTGACCACACTCAAGACCAGCGCCGAGAGCCTGTTATCACTGTTAGGAGATATTCTGGATATCTCGCGCATAGAAGCCGGTAAAATGGAACTGCATTACGCTCCCCTCCACCTGCACCGGATGGTGCACCAGGTAGCCCGGCTGTTCGACGCCCGCGCGAAAGAAAAGGGGCTGTTCCTGCGGGTGGAGATAGACGATGAAGTTCCCTCCACCATAGTGGGCGACGAACTGCGCCTCCAGCAGATTCTTTCTAACTTTCTGGGCAATGCGGTCAAGTTCACCGAAAGCGGTGGTATCACCGTCCATATCAGCCTCGCCGAAACAGGTAGGGAGACAAGCGTAGCGTCCCTGCGCCAGCAGCTCGGCATGCCGAAAAGCTACCGTACCGTATGGCTACGGCTGGCAGTTAGCGATACCGGCATCGGCATCCCCGCCGAGAAGCAAGAGACCATCTTTGAAAGCTTCACCCAAGTTGACGGTTCCTCCACACGCCGATATGGAGGTAGCGGTCTGGGGCTGGCAATTAACCGCCAGTTGGTGGCGCTGATGGGCGGAACCATCGGCGTGCACAGCGAGGAGGGTAAGGGCAGCACCTTCTGGACGGTATTACCGCTTTTCGCGCCGAATGTGGAACAATCTCAGGGGATGGCCAGCGGCGAGCAAGGCGACGTTGAGAAGAGCTTTTTGCCATCTCCTGCCCGCGCGGCAAGGCGTGTGCTGCTGGTAGAAGACAACGAGGTAAACCGGAAAGTGGCTGTGCGCTTGCTGGGGAAGCTCGGCTATGCAGTGGACGTAGCCTCGGATGGCGAGGAAGCTGTAGAGAAAACCGCACAGCAACGTTATGACGCGGTGCTGATGGATGTGCACATGCCGCGCATGGATGGTCTCGAAGCCACGCGACTTATCCGCGAGCGCGAGCGCGGCACGGGCGAGCATCAGGTAATTATCGCGATGACCGCCAGCGTGATGAAGGAAGATGTGCAACGATGCCTCGCGTCGGGTATGGATGATTACCTGAGCAAACCAGTCAAGATGGAGGTTCTGCAAGAGATGCTTGAGAAGTGGCAAGATTCAGGCTCCCCTGCGGAGTCAATGGAGCTATCGCCGATTGACCGCGACTTCCTTGCGGACATGACAGGCGGAGACGCCGAATTCGAAAGAGAGCTTTTACGGGAGTTTTTGAGCACTATTCCCGGCTTGATAGAGCAGGTGCGCCAGGCGCTTGGGTCAGGCAGCGGCACGGCTCTGGCAAGCGCGGCGCACACCATCAAAGGCAGCGCGCGGGCGGTGGGCGCGCACACGTTTGCCGAAATCGCCTTTGCGCTGGAACGAGCAGGCAAAGAGCAACGCATGGAAGAGGCTCTGGAAACCGCGCAATCGCTTTTTGCCGAGTGGCAGCGCGTGCGGGATCACATCGAGCAGCAGCTGCTTCCACAAGCCGCTTAGAAGCGACCGAATCGATCACAGAGGGCACGGAGCCTCGGTGCCCTCTGTGGCGTTCAATTCCCCCCACCTTTACATACCCCCTCTCAGAAGGATATAATGCTACCGGTAGATTTTCCAACGCAGAGGAAGGTCGCATGAACCGAAGATTACCCGAATGGTTGACTATACGCGCCCCCCGTCCGGGGCAGATACAGGAAGTAGACAGCCTCATCAAAGGGCTACAGCTGCACACCGTGTGCGAAAGCGCACGCTGCCCGAACCTCACCGAATGCTGGAGCAAGCACACCGCAACCTTCATGATACTGGGTGATGTGTGCACCCGCGCCTGTGGTTTCTGCGCCATCAAGACCGGGCGAGGCGAAATGGTGGACCTGCTGGAACCCCGACGCGTCGCGCTGGCGGCAAAGCATCTGGGGCTAAAACATGTGGTCATCACTTCCGTTGCGCGAGACGACCTGCAAGACGGCGGCGCGGAACAGTTTGCCGCCACCATTCGCGCGGTGCGCCACGAGATACCCGGCGCGATTGTGGAAGTGCTCACCCCCGACTTCAAAGGCATCCGCTGGTGCATTAACACCGTCGCCGACGCCCAACCCGACATCTACAATCACAATGTGGAGACGGTGGAACGCCTGCAGCACCTGGTGCGTCCGCAGGCGAAGTACTGGCGTTCTATCGACCTGCTGTACTACGTCAAGCGCACCCATCCTCATATCTACACCAAGTCGGGCTTGATGGTGGGCTTGGGTGAGACCAAAGAGGAAGTGATACAGACCATGCGCGACCTGCGCGACGCCGGGGTAGATTGCCTCACCATCGGGCAGTACCTGCGCCCCACCATGCGTCATTTACCGGTGGTGGAATATGTGCATCCCAGCGTGTTTGCCGAGTACCGGCGTATCGGCGAGGAGATGGGCTTCCTGTTTGTCGCCTCTGCACCCTTTGTGCGCAGTTCGTACAACGCGGAGGCGTTCTCGCGCAAGGTGATGGCGCAGCGTCTGGCTCAGCTGGAAGCTTCGCAAGGGAGTGCTGAAGTGCGTTGACCCGTCGTCGTACCCGCCGATATATCGCCTGGCTGGTGGTGGCTGCGCCGCTGGTGTGGGTATGTTGCTTCTGCGTTTTTTACCTCTGGCAGGCGGTTCCCCGCTTCCAGCAGCAGGCGATAGAGGCGGGGCTCGCCTGGGCGCAATCCGAGTGGCGGATACCGGTGCTGGTGGGCGAAATCTCCACCGACCTGCGACGGGGTAAGGTGACCGCAACGAACGTTTTTCTGGGTGACCCCACCTCCACACAGCGCCCCCTGGTTGCCGCGCAGGAGGTCACGGTGAGCGGGCTACTCTCGCGTCAGCCGAGCATCCAGGTCACCCATGCGGTTGCGCATGTGGTGCGCCTGCCCGACGGACGCTGGAACTTCTCACCCCTGATACCCAAACGCCGCCGTCCCCCTGCAGAAACCTTCTGGACGCTCCGTGTGACGGACACCACACTCTATTTCGAGGACCGCAAGGCGCATCCGACCCTGAACACCACCCTGCGACAGGTGAACGGAGAAATCCGCTATGCAGCGGGGGTGACCGCGTTCCACTTCGCGCACAAGCAGGCAGAACCCAACTTCCGCGCGCGGGTAAACGGCTGGCTACATAACGGGCTGCTGCGCCTGCGGGTGGATGCCGCCGATGTGCCCGTTTCCAAACTGCTGGCGTACGTGCGGGTTCCCTCAATAGAACCAGGTAACGCCAGCGCATCGGGAACTGTATGGGTTTACACTGACGCGCAGAGACGCATCCACTACAGCGGCACGGCGAAGGTACAGGCAACGTGGGCGCGGTGGCGACTGCCGCAGGGTACTCTCTCGCTGAGCAATCTGAGCGGCTCCGGTAAGTTCCAAACAGGGGTCGCCACGTGGCAGGCGCAGGCGAACGCTGGCTCCGGGCTGGTGCTCACAGCAGGCACCGCGCAGTGGCAACCGCAGGTCGCCCTGCATCTGTCCGTAGATGCCCGCAAGATACCGCCCTCTGAACTGCGCCCCTGGCTTCACCGATACGCACCGCAGATAGCGCTGAACGCGCCGGTGGACGCGAACCTGACCGTGCGCGGCACGCCCTCACAGCCGTACATACAGGGGGTGGTGAGCACCGCGCAGGCAACCGTGCGGAAGGTCAGTGTACAAGAATTGAGCGCAAAAGTTACATTAAATGACCAATTCGCCCTGCTACCAGATGTGAGCGTGCGCATCGCCGGTGGGAACGTTCGGGGGCAGGTGGTGCTGTGGAGGCAACGGAAGGAGTGGCGGTTCGCCACGCAGTGGCGTGCAGATGGTGTGAATCTCGCCCGCTTGCACCCACATCTGCCGGAGGACATGCGCGGTGTGGTGCGCGGGGAAGGGCTGGCGTACGGAACCCTGCAGAAGCCGACTGTGGTAGCCAACCTGTGGGGTGAACGGCTGGCGGGCAAGCTGTGGCGGAGCGAGCAGGCGCAGGCACGGATACGTTGGACGCCCGGAACGTTGAACGTCGACGGCGCGATACTGGAGGACTGGACAGGTTCGGCGTACGTATCGGGAGAGGTAGACTTTGCACGCCGGCGTCTGGCTCTGCATGTGCGCGCCGATGAGGTGTTGCTGGCACCCTGGGTAGAGCGTCTTGCCCCAAAACTGAAACATGAGGGCGACGTTCCCTCCGCGTGGGTATACGCGCGCGGCGAGCTGGATGGCACATTTCACAAACCGGTATTTCGCGGCATGATAGAGGCGACTGACCTGCAGTGGCGGCGCTGGTCGCTGGATTACCTGGTCGCTCGCGTACAGGCTTCCCCCGAAGGGATTACCGTAGAGAGCAGTATCATCCGCCGTCCGCCGATGGAGATAACCTGGCAGGGCGACCTGCAGCAACCGCTGGACGCCGAGAAAGCGCAAATCTCCGTAGACGGTGTTGCAAACAACGTCGACGCGCAGGAGGTTCTTGCCTCTCTGCGCGAGCTACCGGACGGTGAAAGCCCGCCTCCGATAGAGGCAATCGGAAGAGTGTTCTTCCATGTTGCGGGCAACCTGCGCTCGCCCACTGCTGACCTGACCGTGAGCGTGCCCACCGCGCAGATACAGCACTGGAGTTTGACCAACCTCACCGGCTCACTTCGCTATGAAGACGGTACGCTAAAGGTCGCTCCTCTCTTGGCAAAGCTGGGCGATGGGGTGTTGAAGGTGGAAGGCGAGCGCGATGGCGATGGCGGGCTATCCTTCCGCGTAGAGGGCGAACGACTGCCCCTCGCTCAGATACGCCCCCTGTTGCCCGAGGATGCCCCTCAAGGTATCAGCGGAGAGGCATCGGTGCGCGGCGTGCTCTCCGGTACGCAAGACGAGCCGCAATTTCGCGGGGAGTTGCTCACGGAAGGCGCCGTCTGGGATGTGCTGAAGCTGGGCAAAGGCTATGCCGAGATAGAATGGCGCAAAGACGAGCTGAACGCCCGCAATGTGCACCTCGCCAGCCCGGAGGCGGAGGTCGTTCTTCGCTCTCTCCGGCTTGCGAGCGTACCTCGCTCTATTGATGCGGAGGGAACGCTGTCTATATCGTCGTTGGAGCAGCTGAGCCAGCGTGCGCTGGATAGCGCGTGGCTACACGACCGAGTACCCCGACTGGGCGAGGTGTTACGCGAGCTGGGGCGTATCACCGGCACGGCGACGGTGCCCTTCCGACTGTGGGGAGACAGCGAAAGCCCGAACGTGGAGGCATCTGCGCGTGTGGAGAGCATCGAGATAGACGGACGCGCCTTGGGTACGTTACAAGCACAGGTGCATAGAGATTCAGAGCGCACGTGGCGGCTACACAACGCGGTGCTGGCGAATGGAGAGCATCGCCTCATCGCTTCCGGCACATACACTGCCGACGGGCAGATGAACCTCAGCGCAGAGGCATATAACTTTGACCTGTCTTGGTTCCAACGGTGGCTTCCTCAGGCGACCGAGCTGCGCGGCAGGCTGGAAATGGCGACCGTCGAAGCGTCCGGCAACAGCCACTCTCCAAACCTGACGCTGACAGTTGCGCTGAAAGAACCCCAATTCGGAGGGGTGCGCGCCGAGCGAGTGATGACTGGTAAAGTTCAACTTTTACAAGGGAAAATAGACATATCGGAGATTATTCTGGCACAGCGAGATGGCCAGCTGCGCCTGTGGGGAACCCTGCCCTTCCACTGGGAGCCGTTCGGCGTACCCGATGACGAGCCGTTAGCTCTGCACGTGGAGGCGGCGCCCCAACCGTTAAGTGCGCTGCTGGCGTATGTGCCCGCCGCGAAGGTAACGGAGGTGGCTGGGCGATGGTCACTGAACGCAGCGATGACAGGCACGCGAGCCTCTCCTCAGCTTTCTGGAGAGATGCGCGTCGATGCCGACAAGTTTCGTGCTGCCCCGATGGCAACCGGACTGCGCGACATCCGTGCGGTGGTGCAGCTGTCTAGCGATACCGTTCGCCTTGTGGAGTTTTCAGCCGTGGGAGACACACCGCGCGGTGGGCGCATCGTCGGCTCCGGTACCATGCGGTTCGGTGGAGAACAGCAAGAGCGCATCGACGCCAGGCTGAAACTGGAGCGGTTCTGGCTGGACGAACGCAATCTATCGGGGCAGTACGGCGAGCAGATACGCACCTTTCTGGACGGCGAACTGAAAATCACAGGGAGCGCAGAAAACCCGCAGGTAGCTGGCATGATTACCGCCAGCGGAGGAGCATTTATCCTGCCAGCCAGCTTCCCCGAGCAGAAAGCGGAGCCTCGTGCGCTACCCGTCAACCCGCGCTTCGATAACGTGGTGCTGCGCGTTGGCGAGGGCATGTGGCTGAACAGCCCCCGTCTTTCTACGCAGGCATCCGGTGACATCGTGCTCAGCGGCACGTTACAGGAGCCGGTGGTACACGGGCAATTGGGGCTGGAGCGGGGCTACGTCTACTTCCCCACCGCGCGCTTCCGCCTGGAGCCGGGAGGCACCATCGCGCTGGACTACCCGGTGCCGGGCGACAACCCGTTTCGCGTCAACGTCAACGTACAGGCAAGCACCAGCCTGAGCATGGCATCGCCCACGGGCGGTGTTCGTCGGTATGGCGTCACCGTGCTGGCTAGCGGCGCAATTACCTCTCCAGAAGGGCTGCGCACCGAATTTCGCTCCGACCCGCCGGAGCTCTCCGCCCAGCAGATTGCGCGCGCGCTCGGTGTGGGCACGCTGGAGGAGCTGCTGACGGGGCGCAACGTGGAACAGGTGCTACAGCGCGAGGTAGTGAACCTGTTTACCTCCACCTACGTACCCCAGCTGTTTTCACCGCTGGAGCGCGGGATCGAGGAGGCATTGCAGCTGCGCGAGTTTCGTATCGAGTACGGTAGATACGAGCCGGTCACGGTGACTTTGGTGAAACGGCTATGGGATGGTTTCAGTCTGAGTTACTGGCGAACGGTATCCGCACAGCAGGATCGGTACATCGTCAAGATATTGTACGAGTTACCGGAATGGACGCGACTTTCGCGTCGCCTTCTGCTGAGCTTCTCGGTAGACGAGAAGCAGCAATATCTATGGGGCGTAGAAGGAAGTTTCCGCTTTTAGAATGAAAGACTACAGCAGCCAGGGCGACGCAGAACACAGAGACTATTTACAGGAAAGCCATGGCATTAGAGGACGACAACGAAGATCGCCGTCGCCGGTTCGCGGAAGTGGTCGATGCGTACTACGCTCGGATTTATAACCTGTTCTGCCATATTGTAACGGATACACATCTTGCTGCAGACCTGACGCAGGACACGTTCGTCAAGGCGTACGAAGCGTTCGGGCGGTTTCGCGGCGAGGCAAGCGTTTATACGTGGCTATATCGGATTGCCATCAACGAATACCGCTCGTACTTGCGACGGCTTCGGCGTGAACAGGAGTTCATCAGCCGCTCGCTGGACGAGCCGGTAGAGACGGAAGAGGATAGCCTGTTTACACAGCTGCCAGACCCCTCGCCGTCAGCGCTGCAGATGCTGGAGAAAGAGGAGCTGATTCAGCGCATACGCCAGGCAGTAGACTCGCTGCCTCCGCGCTACCGCGCCTTCGCGATACTGCGCGACCTGGAAGGAATGAGCTATGAACAGATAGCGGAAGTAACCGGCTTGCCGCTGGACACAGTGAAGACACGCATTTCGCGCGCACGAGCGATCTTGCGCCGAAAACTGGAGCCTTACTACAGAGGATAACGGTTTGGTAGAAGGAGGAAACGTCGGTTCAATCATGAGAGCATTGCAGATAGCGTTTACTATCGCCCTGTGGGCAATCGTGGCTGCTGCCCATGCGCAACGTATCGCCGAGGTCGTCATCCGGGGCAACGTCAATGTACCACAGGAAGCCATTCTGGCCAAAATCTCGGCGAAGCCCGGCATGGATTTTGAACAGTCACTGCTCAGTAAAGACCGGGCAGCACTGCGCGATATGGGCTTCTTCAGTGATGTCATTCCGCGCACGGAAACCATCCCGCAGGGCATTCGCGTCATCTACGAAGTACAGGAGTACCCGCGCATCAGTCAGGTGCGCCTCACCGGTAACACTGTCTTCTCCACCGACGAGATACTGAAGCTGATGCGAACCCAACCGGGCAGGTTGCTGAACCACAACGACCTCGCCGCCGATATCGAGGCGATTACCCGACTGTACATGCAAAAAGGGTACCTGGTGAACGTGGACCCCGATACCGTCGGACCCGACCGCGATGACCCCACCGTCCTGAACCTGCCCCTCAAAGAGGTCACTGTGGAAGCGGTGAAGGTTACCGGATTGCGAAAGACCCGTGAGCGGGTGGTGCTTCGCGAAATGCGCTATACTCGCCCGGGCGCGCTGTACAACCTCGAACAGATTCAGAAAGACCTGCAGAGAGTATACAACACCGAACTGTTTGAAGACATCAGCTATAAGGCGGAAATCGGCTCTGACCTGAGCAGGGTGATCGTCACCGTGAACGTGGTAGAACGACGCACCGGACTGTTTTCCATCGGTGCAGCCTATAACAACCGTCAGCAACTGGTGGGCTTCCTCGAGATGTACGAGACAAACTTCCGCGGCATGGGGCAAACGCTCGGAGTACGTCTCGAACGGGGAGGTCCCGCCAACGCCAATAACTACGAGATAAACTTCGCCGAACCCTGGCTGGACAGGCGCAATACCTCGCTGTCGCTCAGCGTCTTCGACAAGACCCTCTACCGGTTCAGCAGAGGGCTGTTTACCTCCGACCCGGGCACCATCGGCAACGAGGACCGGTACGACGAACGGCGACGTGGTGGCATCGTCACTCTCAGCCGCCCGCTATCGGAAACAACACGAGCCTACATCGGCTTGCGCACCGAGTCGGTACGGACAAACAACCCGGCGACGCTGCCCAGCGAGGTGTTCATCAAGCAGGACGGCACGGTGAGCTCGCTCTCGTTGCGCTTGACGCATAACACGCGCGATGTGGACTTCGACCCCGCTTCGGGTGGGTTCGACTCCTTCACCGTGGAAACCGCTTTGGCAGACTTGAAGGACATCGGCACGGCTATCTCAGGCGGTTTTGCGGGCAAGGCAAACTTTAACAAGGTCTCGATAGACCTGCGGCGCTACTTCTCCCCGCAAGGACGCAGGCGCGCGCTTGCCGACAAGCGGCATGTTTTCGCCGTACGACTGTATGCGGGCAAGGCGTTCGGCAAACTGCCCTTCTTCGAGCAGTTCTTCCTGGGCGGCGCGGAAAGCCTGCGCGGTTATCCCGAAGACCGGTTCTGGGGCGAGAACATGGCGCTGCTCAGTGTAGAATATCGTGCCCCTCTGGCGCAAAACCTGGTGGGCGTGTTGTTCGTAGACGCCGGTGACGCCTGGGGCGGACGCTATGGTACAATTAACGACTTCACCCAGCACTCCGGCTTCAAGCCGCAGGTAGGCGCGGGCATCGGCATCCGGGTGCGCACACCCATCGGGCCACTGCGACTGGACTACGGTTTCGGCAGCGAAGGTGCACGCACCCATTTCAGCATCGGTAATATATTCTGAGGTATCATGAGTGACAAACACGAGGAGGAATACCCGATGAAACGAACGTTCACCCTGCTGGTAGTGATAGCAGGAATCATCAGCCTGACCGCAGTCGCCTGGGCACAGGGGCAGAGCGCGTTTGGCGTGGTGGACCTGAAGCGCGTCGTGGACGAATACGAACAGCGCAAGGCGCTGGAAAGCCAGCTGCAACAGATGCGCGACCAGATGCGCGCTAAACTGCAATGGCGGGCAAACAACCTGCTGCTCGAAGAGGCGGAAATTACTGAGTACGAGAATCTGGCGAGCATTACGAACCCTACTGACCAGCAGAAGCAGCGTATGCAGCAGATTGAGCAGAAATCGCAGCAGCTTAACCAGGAGCTGTCCCAACTGCGCCAGAAAAACCCGCCTTCCGAACAGGAAGTACAACGTATCAACCAGCTCACTGCTGTCGAAAACCGCAACAAGGATTTGCTGGCGCAACTGCAAGAACAGTTCGAGCAGCAGCTGAGCACACGACGCGACGAGATGATTAACCAGATGCTGCAAGACATTCGCAAGGCGGTGGCGGCGATTGCGCAGGAAAAGAAGCTGGCAGTGGTATTCGACAGCACGCAGGTGCTCTACGCCTCCAACGACATCACCAGCGATGTCATCAAGCGGCTTAACAAGAAGTAGGCGTTTGGCATCCCTGCTTCTGGCTTTGCTAACGGTTGGGGGGTGCCTGTGCGGCTGCGCTCGGAGAACACCCCAGAGGACGGTCACCGTGCACTGGCAGGCGTTGCTGGTGTACCATCCTCTGTGGGATGCGCCGGTATTCGGGCGCACTCCCCAGCCGGCGCGCATCGTCGGGGATGAAGCGTTCCCGGCAACGCTCTCCTTACAGGGCACCACCCTTCAGCCAATGCAAACCGCCGAATCGGAGCGCAGGCGACAGCGGGCGATACAGACCTCCGCGCAGCAGCAACAGGCGTTGGCTGCTCGTCTGCAGCAGATGGAGACGCGCCTGTTGCAAGAGGAGCTGGCACAGCTGGAAACAGAGCAGAAAGCGCAAACAGAGCTGGCGCGACAGGAGGTGCTTCGTCAGGCGGAACAAGAGGTTGAAGCGGTGTTGCGCCAACACCGGCTGCCGCAGGCTGACGCCGAAATCAAACGACGCATTTTGCAACGACTGGTGCGCATCCGCCCTGACCAGCGCGATGCGCTGAACACCCGCTTGCAAGAGGTGGAAGCGGAGCAACAGCATCTCTCCGAAACACTCCGGCGCAGGCTGACGCACATCGAGGAGGAAGCCATCCGCCATATTCGCGAGCGCGCAGAAGCCATCGAGCAGGAGTACGAGCGCAAGCGTGAGCAACTGCGGGAGAAGAGTGCAAGACGTCTGCAGGCGGAGCAGCTCCGCGCCAGCGTACAGGTGCGCGCCTTCGCTGACATGGGCAACCCGGTCATCTTCCCGCACACTACCTTCAGCGTACCGAATAGGGTCATCAGCGGGGGGCAACCGCCTCCCCCACCTGCAGTACCTCAGCAAGACACTCGCTCCCTGATAGAACAAGATGTCAAACGGTGGGCGGAAGCGATATGCCGTCGCCATGGCTGGGTACCCGTCTGGCAGGCGCGCGCAGGCGTGCCCGATGTTACCCCCCAAATCGCCCGGGAGATGCGAGGGAACATCCCATGAGACTCACCTTGCAGGCACTGGCACAGGAGCTGAACGCGCAGGTAGAAGGGAGTGCAGATACCCCCGTCACAGGGGTATCCTCGATAGAGTTCGCGCAAGAGGGAGATGTCGTTTTTGCCGAATCGCCGCACTACCTGCGCATGGCGCAGCGGTGTCCGGCTGCGGCGGTTATCGTATGGCAAGATGCTCCGCCTATCGACAAGCCTGTTCTGCGCGTCGAATCGCCTAGGCAAGCGTTCTTGCGGGCGATGGAACTGTTCGCCCCTGAGCCTCACCATCCCGAAGGCATCGACCTGAACGCGGTCATCTCTCCAGACGCCGACATTGGGGAGGGAGTGGCTATCGGCGCGGGGTGTGTTATCGAAGCGGGCGCACGGATTGGACGTGGCAGCGTGCTGTATCCGCTGTGCTATATCGGGCAAGACGCGCAACTAGGCGAGCAATGTATCCTGTATCCGAACGTGACCTTAATGCATGGCGTTAGATTGGGCAACCGGGTGATTGTGCATTCGGGTTCGGTTATCGGCGCAGACGGTTTTGGTTATGTCACAGTGGACGGTGTACACCGCAAAGTACCACATATCGGTACGGTGGAGATTGGCGACGACGTGGAGATCGGCGCGAACGTATGCGTTGACCGTGCGAAAACAGGCGTGACCCGTATCGGCTCAGGAACCAAGATTGACAATCTGGTACACATCGGGCATAATGTGCAGATTGGGGAGAGGTGCCTTCTGGTAGCGCAGGTGGGCATTGCGGGCAGCTCCCGGTTGGGGCGCCACGTGGTATTAGCAGGACAAGTGGGCGTAGCAGACCATATCACCATCGGCGACGGCGCCATTGTTGCCGCGCAATCCGGCGTGGCGGGCAACCTGCAGGGCGGACAGCGATACTTCGGCAGTCCCGCCCGTGAACACAGCAAGCAACTGCGCCTCATGGCTTATACCAGCCGCCTGCCCGAACTGTTCGAGCGGGTAAAAGAGCTGGAGCGAAAGCTGGGGCTGACGACGGAGGAAAAGGATGAATAAACAGTGCACGCTGAGGGAGGCGGTGAGCATCGAAGGCGTCGGCGTGCACACGGGCAAGCGGTGCCGGGTGACGGTCAAACCGGCAGATGAGAACACAGGCATCGCCTTCTACGTGGGCGGACAGACGATACCCGCGCTGGCAGAATACGTAGTTTCGACCGACAGGTGCACCACACTGGGCGCAGATGGTGTGCGCGTGATGACGGTAGAGCATCTGCTTTCTGCGCTGGCAGGAACCGGTGTAGACAACGCGCGCATCGAGGTGGAAGGCGAGGAGATCCCGGTTCTGGACGGTAGCGCGGCGCCCTGGGTGGAACGATTTCGCAGGGTGGGGCTAGATGAGCAGTCTGCAGAACGACGGCGCATCCGCCTCACGCGCCCGGTATCGGTAATGGCTGGCGATCGGGGAATATGGGCAATGCCGCACCCCGAGAGGCTATTAATAACCACGGTGCACTATGACCATCCGCTGGTGGGCACGCAGGTAGCATGGTTCCATCTGGATAAAATAGACTATCTGGAGGAGATAGCACCTGCCCGCACCTTTGGCTTCTGGGAGGAGGTGGAAGCGTTGCTGGCGCGCGGGAAAGCGCTGGGGGGTAATCTGGATAACGCCCTGCTCATTTTCCCCGACCGCTACAGCACGCCCCTCCGCTTCCCGGATGAAGTGCTTCGGCATAAAGTGCTGGATTTTATCGGCGACCTGGCGCTGGTGGGTGCGCAAGTGGAGGCGTTATTTGTGGCGGTGAAGCCAAGCCATACCCTGAATACCGCCTTCGCGCTGGCATTACGACAGACGATACAGGGGGAGTGAAACATGATAGGACCGAATGGCGTGCTGGACGTGGAAGCGGTTCGCGAGATACTACCACATCGCTATCCGTTGCTGCTGGTGGACCGCATTCTGGAACTGGAGCCCGGCAAGCGGGCAGTAGGGCTGAAAAACGTCACCATCAACGAAGAGTTCTTCAACGGGCATTTTCCGGGTCAAGCCATCATGCCCGGGGTGCTGGTGGTAGAGGCGATGGCGCAGGTTGGAGGCGTGCTGATGCTTTCCTTGCCGGAACATCGCCATAAGCTGGCTTATATCGGTGGTATCGACAAGGTACGCTTCCGCAAGCCGGTGGTGCCGGGCGATACGCTCATCACCGAGGTAGAGGTGTTACGCTTTCGCGGCAGCACCGGCAAAGTGCGCGTGGTCGGGCGCGTGAACGGTCAGGTGGTAGCGGAAGCGGAGATGATTTTCGCGCTGGTGGACCCCAAGAAGAACGGCAGCCGCGCGCAGGAGCAAATGGCAAACTCTACTGTAGACGAAGGGAATTCTCAATGATGGGCATACAAACTATGGCGCATTCGAAGATTCATCCGACCGCGATTATCCACCCAACAGCAGAGCTGGCTCCGGACGTGGAGATAGGTCCTTACAGTATCGTCGGCGCTCACGTGTACATCGGGGAGGGAACCATCCTCGAATCGCATGTGGTAGTGGAGAAATGGACAACCATCGGCTCATACTGCCATATCTTCCACAGCGCGATACTGGGAGGACCTCCGCAGGATACCAAGTTCAAAGGGGAGCGCAGCTACCTGCGCATCGGCGACCGCAATATTATCCGTGAGTTCGTCACCATCCACCGCGCTACCGGAGAAGAGGAAGCCACCGTCATCGGCGATGACAACATGATTATGGGATACGTGCACATCGGGCACAACTGCAAGCTGGGCAACGGTATCATCATCGCCAATCAAGCAGGCATCAGCGGGCATGTCATCGTCGAGGACCACGTGGTCTTCGGCGGAATGGTGGGTGTACACCAATACACCCGCATCGGCAAACTGGCGATGCTGGGAGGAATGTCCAAAGTGGTGCAGGATGTTCCTCCCTTTATGATGGTGGATGGACGCCCGGCGGAGGTGCTGGACCTGAACACAATCGGTCTGCGACGGCACGGCATTCCTCCCGCAGTGCGAGCGGGGCTGCGCCAGGCGTATAAACTGCTTTACCGCTCGAAGCTCAATATGTCGCAGGCGATCGAAGCCATAGAAGAAGAGGTGGAGCCCAGCCCTGAGCGAGACTACTTGCTGGACTTCCTGCGCAGTATTCGCAAGGGCTTCGGAGGGCGCGCGAACGACCCTCGCGGTATGCGGTGAGCACATCGGTTACCATTGTGTGTGTAGCAGGTGAAGCGAGCGGCGATGCCAGTTGTGCCGCACTCCTGCAGGCGGTGCGCAAACAGTTGCCCGCAGTGCGCCTGTGGGGTGTCGGTGGACGACGCATGGCAGAAGGGGGGGTACAACTGCTCTATGACAGCAGTCGCTGGGGAGCAGTGGGTGTGGTAGAAGCGCTGCGCCTTGCCCCTGCACTCTGGCTGGCACAACAGAACCTGAAGCGGCGTCTGGCACAGCAGCCTCCCGACCTGCTGGTGCTGGTGGATTTCGGAGCGTTCAATGTGCCGCTGGCGAAGTGGGCAAAAGGGAGAGGTATCAAGGTGTTCTACTACTTTCCGCCCGGCTCATGGCGCAGGTGCTTGCCCCGGCGCAATGACCTTCCCTCCTGCACCGACTGTATCGTCACGCCATTCCCTTGGTCCGCCGAGCTGCTGCGTCAGGCTGGCGCAAATGCCTACTTTGTAGGACATCCCCTGCTGGACAGGGTACACCCCTCGCTGAGCGAAGAGGAGTTCTGCGAGAGGTTGAATCTGAGCCCTGAGCATTTACGCATTGGGCTATTGCCGGGCAGTCGCAGACAGGAGGTGCGCGCGCTGTTGCCCGCCCTGCGCAAAGCGGCGGAGCTGTTTTCCGATTTGGAACCGGGGGCGCAATTCGTGCTGGCTGTAGCACCGTCGGTACAGGAGGAGGAAGTTCGGCGTGCCTTTGCCGGTTCTGCCATCCGGTGGCGGATTGCCAGAGAGATGACGTACGATGTGATGGCATACAGCCATTTACTGTGGTGCTGCTCGGGCACAGCGACGCTGGAGGCGGCGATACTGGGCACACCGATGATTATCCTGTACCGCGGCTCATGGCTAATGGAGATGGAATACCACATCCGCAGACGCTCACTGAATCTCACCTTCATCGGCTTGCCGAACCTGATTGCGGAGCGAAGCATCTGTCCCGAACTGCTGCAGCATTGCGCAACGCCGCAGAACATCGTCGCCCACTCGCTGGCGCTTCTACCCGGCACCGAAGCACACCAGCTACAACGCGAGGCACTGCAAGAGGTAAAATCGTTACTGGGAGAACCGGGTGCGACCGAACGCGCTGCGCACCTGCTCCTGGAGTGCCTGGACGTTCACCATGCTAACACAGGATGACAGACAACTGCAAAGACGCTTGTGGCGAGACCTCAAGCCACACCTGAAATACATCGTTCTCGGCTTGATTTGTGCAGCGGGAGCGCAAGCCATCACCCTGCGTATCTTCGCGCTGACCCGTGACGTGGTGAACGCCGCCCAACATTATCACGATGTGAACCTGCTCAACCGCGTGAGCCTCATTGTCATCGGCGCGTTCCTCATCAAGTTCGTTTTCACCTACGGGCAGACCTATTACCTCTCGCTGGCTATCAACCGATTTACCATGCGCTTGCGCGAGAAGGTTTACGAGCACCTGCAAAGCCTGTCGCTTTCCTACTTCACCCATCGCCGCACAGGCGCGCTGATGTCGGTGCTCACCAACGACATCAACGCCATTTCGGGCGGAGGCACCCTGCTAAAAGATATGGTGGCTGCACCTATCGGGCTAGTGGGAGGGCTGGTGTGGCTGTTCGTGCTCTCCTGGAAGCTCTCGCTGATTGCGGTGGTAGGCGTTCCGCTGATGGCTCTCATCATCCGCGCCATCGGCAAGCGCATGAGGCAAATCGGTCACCAGACGCAGCTGCGCCTGGAGGATGTGACCGCAGTTCTTCAGGAAACCATCGCCGGAGTACGCACCATCAAAGCCTTCGCCACCGAACCGATGGAAATCAAACGGTTCAAAGAGCGCAACTACCTGTCCTATCGCGCCATGATGGACGGCGTGCGCACCAGTGCGGCGCTGCGTCCCCTGATTGAGCTCATCGGTGCAGGCGGCATCGCCTTTGTGCTGTGGTATGGTGGACACCAGATTGTGCGGGGCGAGCTGGACTTCGGGGGGTTAAGCAGCTTCCTGCTGACGCTAAACTTGGTGGCGCAGAGTATGCAGACGCTGGGCAGCATCAACGTTACCCGCCAGCAGGTGCTGGCGGCGGCGGAGCGCGTGTATCGCGAGGTGCTGGACGTTCACCCCGAAGTACAGGAACTGCCCGGTGCGCCTCCGATGCCCTCCATCGCCGGGCATGTGCGCTTCGAGAATGTGAGCTTCGCCTACCATCGCGGAGGGCGGCTGGTGCTGGACAACATCTCCTTCGAGATGCAGCCCGGTACGGTAGTGGCTGTGGTCGGTCACAGCGGAGCGGGCAAAAGCACCCTCGCCGACCTGATCCCGCGCTTCTACGACCCCACCTCGGGGCGAGTGCTTATCGACGGCATCGACATCCGCACGGTGCAGATAGCCTCCCTGCGCAAGCAGATTGGCATCGTGCCGCAGGAGACGCTCCTGTTCGGAGGCACTATCCGCGATAACATCGCCTACGCCGTACCCGATGCCACCGATGAGCAGGTGTTCGAAGCGGCGAAAGCAGCTCACGCACACGAGTTCATCCAGCGACTGGAGAAGGGCTACCAGACTCTGGTCGGCGAGCGTGGCGTGCGCCTGTCCGGCGGAGAACGGCAGCGTATCGCTATCGCCCGGGCGATTCTGAAGAACCCGCGCATCCTGATTCTGGACGAAGCCACTTCCTCACTGGACACCGCCTCCGAAGCGCTGGTGCAGCAAGCGCTGGAGGAGCTGATGCAAGGGCGCACCACACTGGTCATCGCACACCGCTTGAGCACGGTGGTCAATGCCGACCAGATACTGGTGCTGGAACATGGGCGTATTGTGGAACAGGGTACCCATCAGCAACTGATGGCGCAGAACGGAGTGTACGCCCGGCTGTTCCGCAAGCAGATGGGTGAACAGCTGGCACAGGAGATGGTGACACAAGGTGAGTAAGGGCGGAGAAAAACCGGGTTGGTGGCAGCGGTTGCGTCCGCGCGTGCTGGGCTTCATTGTCTGGAGCATCGCTCGGGCGATTGGGGCGAGCCTGCGCCTGAAGGTGTTGAACTTCGAGCAGGTTCTGGAGCGGGCGAAAGAAGGCAAAGGAGCGGTGCTGGTCACGTGGCACGGGCGCAGTCTCATTCCCGCCAACGTGTTTAATGGCAGGGGCTTCTGGGCGATTATCTCCCTCTCGCGTGACGGCGAGATACAGAACCACATCTTCCGGCGGTTCGGCTTTCGCATCATCCGCGGTTCTACCGGACGGGGCGGTATCCGCGCTGCGCTGGAAGCAGCTCGGCGTGTTGCGGAAGGAGGCATTCTGGCGTTCACCCCCGATGGCCCGCGCGGACCGAATCGGCAGGTGCAACCCGGCGCGCTTTTTATCGCCCAAAAGGCAAAATGCCCCATCATTCCGGCGGGGGTCGCTGCCTACCCCCGCAAACTGCTACCAACATGGGACCGCTACATGATTCCCCTGCCCTTCGCGCGCGGCGTGTTCATCTTCGGCGAACCCATCGATGTACCTGAAGACATCAGCGACCAACAGTTCGAGCAGCTACGCCAGAAGGTGGAGCAGGCGATTAACACGCTGGAGGAGCTGGCGGAACAGATGGTTCGGGCAAAGCGAGTGTAAGCCATGTTCAATTTAGCCTATAACCTCTTTCTCATCTTCACATCTCCTCTGTGGCTGATATACCTGCTGTGGCGTATTGTGGTGCGCGGTAAGTCACGCGAGGGATGGAGCCACCGGTTGGGAGGGCTCCCCCTGCCTCCGCAGGGGCGCAGGACGATATGGGTTCATGCGGTATCTGTAGGCGAGGTGATTGCTGCCCTGCCTCTTTTGCAGGCGTTGCGCGAGCAGTTTCCCGAGCACCACCTGTTGTTGACCACCCTCACGCCTACCGGCAACGCCACTGCCCGCCAACATCTGGGCAAGCTGGTCGATGCGGTGGGCTATCTGCCGGTAGACCTGCCTTTCGCGGTAGGACGCGCCCTGCAACGGGTCCGCCCCGATGCGCTCGTCGTGATGGAAACCGAACTGTGGCCCAACTTGCTCACGATGGCATACCACCGGGGGGTACGGACGCTCATCGCCAACGGACGCCTCTCCGACCGAAGCCTGCCCACTTACCGCCGGTTCCGGTGGTTCTTCGCGCAGGTTTTGCGCTGTGTGGACGCGATCTGCGCGCAATCGGAAGAGGACGCGAGGCGGTTCTGCGCCATCGGCGCACCCCCCGACCGCGTACACGTAGCAGGCAACACCAAGTTCGATCAGGCGGCGGTTGGAGCGCAGGAGGTCGATGCCGATGAGCTACGGAAGGAGCTGGGGCTTCCTCAAGATGCGCCGGTGCTGGTTATCGGCAGCAGTCGCGCTCCCGAAGAGGAGAAACTCATCGCCACCGCCTACCGATTGCTGCGCGAGCGTTTCCCCAGCCTGTGCATCGTGTGGGCGCCGCGCCACGTGGAACGGGCAGAAGCGGTTGTAGACGCACTGAAGCAGGAAGGTTTCCAGCCCTGGCTGCGTACGCAAGGAACCCCTGACACCTGTCAGCAGCAAATCGTACTGGACACCTTTGGTGAACTCGGCAAGGTGTATGCGGTAGGCGATGTGGCCATAATCGGTGGAAGTTTTGTGCCTCTAGGTGGACAGAATCTACTGCAGCCGCTGGCGCACGGCAAGCCGGTGGTGCATGGACCCTACATGCATAACTTCCGCGATGTGGCCGCGCTGGCACGACAGGCAGGGGTAGCATGGACTGCCAGTAGCGTCGAGGATCTGGTACAGCATGTGTCCCGCCTGCTGGCAGAGGAACGCCTGCGTGCCGAAGTGGCTCGCCGAGCCAAAGCGCTTGTGATGGAGCAACAGGGCGCCTCCCGACGGATAGCGGATATCGTCAGGGCGATGATGGAGGGGTAGCCCTCAGAACCGGTAGTTCGCCTCAATGAAGAACAAGCCGCCGTCCTCGCCTGTCGGGTACACCGAGCGGATGACACTACCGCCCTGCACCCAGCTTTTGTACAGCGAAATCTGCAGGTTGTTGCTGGCGCGGTAGCTCAGCGAGATATCGAACAGGTGCGCCAGGTCTCGATTGCCACCCGATGGACGCCCGGCAACCCCGTAGCTGGTGTTGTCGAAGGCTCCCCCACCTGCATACCACAGGTCTGCCGCCTGGCTCAACCGCAGGCGATGGTAGTCTACCCGCGCCGACCAGCGCGGATGCGGTGTGAACATCACCTGCACGAAGGCATCCTCGAGGTTCATCGTGTTGTAGAACGGCGTCATTGCATAGAGGCGCGGTGTATTCATGCCCGCAACGAACGTGCCGTGCGTGTCATCGGCGTTGTTATCGTCGCCAGAGCCGAGGTAGTAGCCCGCGCGCACCCACGGCTTCCACAGGGTGGGAAACTGAAAGCCCGCTTCCAGCGCCAGCGCGTACGCCGATTGGCGAAGCTGACCCCATTCGCCCCCCTGCAACGCGCCCCACAGCAACATGTCCGCTCGCCCCGCCGTGCTCTTCCACACCTGCGTCCAGTGTCCTCCCAATGTCCAAACGCGGACGTCCTCGCGGTCTGCCTGCCGTGCCGCGAGGGGGCGGTTGTCCACCTTCAGCACGTTGCGGTTATCACGGTACCAGCCCCAGAACAGTCGCCATGTATAGCCGGTGCTCTCCTTCTCCAGAGCGCGAGCATACGCTACATACAGCTGATTCACATTGGTCAGAGTGGGGTTGCCGTTCAGGTCAAACGCGCCCTGCGTGGGATACGCCGCAAAAAGCACCCATCGCGCGGTGTTGTCGCCCAACTGCAGGAGCACGCCGTCGAACGAGCGCGTAATGGGTGAAAAGCCAAAAGGACCTATCATCCGGTTGCTCAAGCGGTTAGCATGTAGCCAGCCAAGACCGGTGTCCTTTACCGACACCTCACGTCCATCGCCAAACTCCATCCGTCCGACCTTCAGCCTGCCCCAATCTTGCGTCCACTCCACGTTCAGCTGCTTCACAAACAGGCTCGCCTTGTTATCGCCGTTGACCGCCCGGAGCGTGCCGCCGAAACCCAGCTGCCCTGCAGGAGCAGGAGCTACCGCATCGGGCACGTCAAACAGCCCTGCCTGCGCCAGTTCCGCCGTCCAGCGGGCAATCCCCGTTTCGCCCGTCAGCGCAAGGCGCAGTAGCGAGTGGGCGTAGGTGTAATCGGTGTCGAAACCGCTTACATTAAACCACTGCCAGTCTTCGATGCGCAGCCGCCATGTGCCCTCCACTTTCACCTGGGCGGAAGCTGCAGTGCTCAGCACTGCAACAGTGACAAACAATAATGCTACCCGTTTCATCCTCGCATGACCTCCTTCTTCGCTTTGTTAATTTGGCATCTTCACCCCGATTTTTCCTGCTTGCCGAAAGAGACCGGGGTAAGCCTGACGCCAACAAAAAAGGAGGCATGATGAAGCCAGCACGCACCAAAGAGGCGCAACCTGAAGGTTGCGGCTACAGGATGAAAGGCACGCGGAACCGCTCCACTCATACGCAAATAATCACCTGCGCCCTGCCACTCCGCTGAATGAAGCGGTTCCGAATCCCAAAGACAATATTTACCTTACCTTGCCCGACGGGCGCGCCGCCACATCGCGCCTGCTACCCCCACAGCCAGCACCAGCAGACCGGACGGCTCGGGCACAATCGCCGCACCGTAGAACGCCATGTAGCTGGGTACAAGGTCGTCGCTCACATGACCATACAGGTCGCCATCAGAAGCCACCTGCAACACGCGAGCACGCGCGGCAGAGTCGTTCCAGTTTGCTATCTGCCCGAAGTAACGCACAGGGTTGCCGAATTCGTTGATCTGGTAGGCATACACGTTGCCATCTACCAGGTCCATCACCAGCGATAGCCACACCTTATCCACGCTCGCAAAGGTGGGGGTATTCAGCCAGAAACCCTGTGTGACTACGCCTGCCCAGCCGGGTTGAGCGCTACTGTAGCCTGGTGTCACTTCATCCCAGAACCATACATTGTCGGTCTGCCAACCGCTTCGCGACCTGTCAAAGTAGAAGTCAAAGCGGAAAAAGGCATATTGCACGCGGGTCGGGTCAAACGGAGAGTAGCCGTGAAAAATGAAGGGGAAAAGCGAGTCGATAGTCTGGTTCAGGTTATCAGTGGGCTGCCAACGCCCAATCGAGCCGGGAAACGTCTGGCTGTAGGCATAGAACAGCTTATGCTTGGGCGCAGAGGCATACAACGTCGCATTCGGGTCGTCGATGCTTCCAGCACCATCATAGGTTTGCGTGGGATCGCCCGTACTGCCAAAGAAGAAAACCGTCGGCTGTGCCTGCGTGGTAACAGACAGGGCGAAACAGGTGATTGCTACCGCCAAGCAGCGATGCAGAACGCGCTGAAGAACCATGAAAATCCTCCTTTCCATTAGTGAGAATACTTAGAACGACCATATTATAGCGCACCTGAGAGCCGTACGTCAAGCGCACCTCCGCTTCCGTAGTAGGAGAACACCCCACTTTTTGCGAATACAGAAGCACAAAGGGATTAAGGACGCACCTGGGCGATGGATAACAAACTGCACCGCCTTCTGGAAAGGCTGAACGACTATCGCGGCGTCATCGCGTTCGTGGTGGTTTTTGTGCTGGGCATCATCTTCAGTCCGCGTGCACTGGATACGGGTCTGCCGATATTCCTGTCGTGGCAAACGCAGCTCGCCATCCTGTACGAGTACTCCGAGTACGGCTTGCTGGCGACGGGCATGACGCTGGTTATCCTGACAGGTGGAATTGACCTGTCGGTCGGTTCGGTGCTGGGGCTAAACGCGGTGCTCTTCTCGCTGCTCACCATCGGCTACGGCTGGGGGGTTGCGCCTGCGATTGGCGTTGTACTGGTGACAGGGTTAGCCTGTGGGGTGGTCAACGGCAGTCTCATCGCCCGCTTCAAGATGCAGCCGTTTGTGGCGACCCTGGCGATGATGACCGCTGCACGCGGGGCGGCGAAGCTGGTTGCGGGAGGCATCAAGGTACAGCCGGGCGGGCAACCTTGGTACGCCATGCAGGAGGGAACTCCGCCCTTCTTCCTATGGATGACCTCCGCACTGCCGGGCATCGGCGTCCAGCCCTCCACGCTTATCTTTCTGGTATGCATTGTGGTCATGGCGGCGCTGGTGCGCTACACCTCGTACGGCAGGTGGCTCTACGCCATCGGGGGCAACGAGGAAGCGGCACGGCTCAGCGGCATCCGGGTGGGCGCGGTGAAGGTGCTCACCTACGCGCTGTGCAGTATGTTCGCCGCGATGGCAGGAGTACTCAACGCCTGTCGGCAGGATTTGGGTGACACCGAAGCGGGCATGACCTACGAGCTGGACGCCATCGCCGCGGTGGTCATCGGCGGTACCAGCCTGATGGGTGGGCGCGGGGGCATGATGTTCACCCTTATCGGCGTGCTCATCATGGCGTACATCAATAAAATCCTCAGCCTGAACGCGGTGGAGCTGGCGCCGCGCATGGTCATTCAGGGCATCATCATCACCATCGCCGTACTTATCCAGCAAAAGAGAGGGAGGTCGTCATGAAACGAATCGCACTCGCTCTGGCGTTTGCCGCGCTGGTGGTCTGCGCGGGATGTGGTAAAAAGCAACAACAGACGGGGCAGGCGACGGAAACGCCGGGCAAAAAGAGGTGGACAATCGGCATGTCGCAGTGCAATCTGGGCGAGCCGTGGCGCGTGCAGATGAACAAAGACATCGAGGAAGCCGCCAAACAGCACGCCGACGAAATCGAGGTCATCTTCAAGGACGCCCAGAACAAGACGGAAGTGCAACAAGCGCAGGTGCGCGAGTTCATCCAGATGGGCGTGGACCTCATCATCATCAGCCCGAAGGAGGCGCGCCCGCTCACCAAGCCGGTGGCAGAGGCATACCAGAAGGGCATCCCCGTCATCGTGCTGGACCGCAAGGTGGAAGGCGACCAGTACACCTGTTTCATCGGCGCGGACAATGTGAAAATCGGGCGCGAGGCGGGCAAGTATCTGGTGAAACTGCTGGGCGGCAAGGGCAAGGTGGTGGAGCTGAAGGGGCTGATGACCTCCACCCCCGGGCAGGAGCGGCACAAAGGCTTCATGGAGGGCATCGCCGGCTCGCAGATCCAGATTATCTTCGACGCCGACTGCCAGTGGCTGGAACCCATTGCCCAGCGCGAAATGCAGTCCGCGTTAGCCCGCTTCCCGCAGATCGACGCGGTATACGCGCATAACGACCCGAGCGCACACGGGGCATACCTTGCCGCGCGACAGGAGGGCAAAGGACGCGAAAAGAGCATCAAGTTCATCGGCATCGACGCTCTGCCGCACGAGGGGGTGCGTTATGTGAGGGAAGGCATCCTCACCGCCACGTTTGAGTATCCCACCGGCGGCAAAGAGGCGATAGAGACCGCGCTGAAGATACTGAAGGGCGAGCAGGTTCCCAAGAACATCACGCTGGGCACGCGCATCTACACGAAGGAGAACGTCGAGCAGGGCGGCGAGCCACTGTAGACCTTACTTCTCGCCCGAAGTTTCACGGGGGTGTTTGCTCTTTCATAGGGTATACTCGATACAAACCCTGACGAAAGGAGAGAATGTCGTGCGCTGTCTGCTCGATCTCACCGGTGAAAACCACTCGCAAGAGACGCTATATCGGCAGATACCCTTTCCCCCTGCCCCACCCGACCGCCCCTACGTGTTCCTCAACATGGTGAGCACGCTGGACGGCAAAATCACGCTGGGCGAAGTGGGCGATACCGCTATCGGTTTGGGTAGCTCGATGGACAAAGAGCTGATGAAACGTTTACAGAATAACGCACAGGCGGTGATCATCGGAGCAAGTACCCTCCGTGCAGGGCATATCACCTACCCCTCTTCCCTGTGGCGGGCGGTGGTCACTAACAGTGGCGATATTCCCCTTCGTTCCCCTTTCTTCACTGAGGCGCCGGGCAAGGCGGTGGTCTTCACCACGGAGCGGATGCCGGAGGAACAGCGCAACGCTATACAGGAGTCCGCACATGTGGTTGTTTGCGGGATGGAAAGGGTCAACCTGTCGCAAGCATTATCCTTCCTTCGGCACCAGTTGAACATAGAGCGATTGCTCTGCGAAGGAGGCGGAGAATTGAACTTCGAAATGTTCGCCGCGGGGCTGATAGACGAATGGTTCCTCACCCTCGCGCCGAAGGTCAAAGGGGGGCGTCACATCCCCACCACCGTAGAGGGCGTTGGGCTACCGCGCGAGCGTGTGGTGCAAATGCAACTGCTCTCGGTGTACGAACAGGAAGGCGAGCTGTATCTACGCTACCGAAGGCAGGGTTAAGCCATGCTACCCTCCGAGTTTCGCAAGCTGGTGGAAGAAGCCATCGACTCTCTACCGGAGGAAATCCTGCGCCACCTGAAAAACGTGGAGGTGCTGGTGGAGTGGACTGCCCTGCCCGAACAGCGGCGCAAAGCAGGGGTTCGCGCGTGGGAGGACCTGTTCGGGCTGTATGAGGGTGTACCGCTTACCGAACGAGGCGTCACCTCCGGTGAACCGCTCTTCCCCGACCGCATCACCATCTTTCAGCGACCGATTGAACGCCGCTATCGCACCCCGGAGCGGATTCGTGACGCCATCCGTCGAACGTTGATTCATGAAATCGCGCACCACTTTGGCATCAGTGACGAACGACTGCGCGAGCTGGGCGCATACTGAAAGGAGCGCATCCCCCATGCAACAGGAGCTTTTTCAGATACTCTCCGAGAAGATACGTTCTGTCCCCGCCGAAGTGGGGCTGGCAGTGCGTGGAGTGGATATGGACCTGCATATCGACATCAACAGCACAGAACCATTCCGCTCCGCCAGCGTGATTAAGGTTCCTCTGCTTGCCGCCCTTTTCTGGCTAGGCGAGCAGGGCAAGCTGGACTGGCAGGAGAAGCTCGCCCTGCGTGATGCCGACCGCACGCCCGGCTCCGGTATCCTGCGTGAACTGCACACCGGTCTGAACCTCACTCTACACGACCTGGCGGTGCTGATGATTGTGCTCAGCGACAATACCGCGACTAACATGCTCATCGACCGCGTGGGCGTGGAACCGGTGGAGGAGTTCCTGAGGCAGCTGGGCTTCCACCGCACCACCCTACAGCGTAAGATGTACGATTTTGCCGCCGCGGAGCAGGGCAAAGAAAACCTCTGCTGTGCCGCCGAAATCGCTGACCTGCTGCAGTGGATGGCGCAGGGCGAGATACGCGCGGTGGACGGCACATCACTGGTCTCCGGCGCAGGCTGCGAGCAGATGCTTCACATCATGCGCGGACAATTTTATCGGGACCAAATCCCCGCCCTGCTGCCCGATGAGGCGAAAGTGGCGAACAAAACAGGCGAGATCAGAGAGCACCACCATGACTCGGCAGTGGTGTGGACACCGGTGGGTTGCTACACCCTTGTGGTGCTTACACGAGGCTTCGAACATCGCAGGGTGGCTGCTCCTTTCATCGCAGACCTGTCGCTAACAATATACCGAACAGTATGCCACCACATGCAGGATTCCTCATCACCACATAGCGAAGAAGAGAGAGGAAGGAATACCCGAAGGAGGTAAACCGATGCGTCGGATAGGCTTATGGTTGTGGGTAGCTTTGTGGGTGTGCGCTGCTACCTCTGCACAGCAACAGAACACTCTCTCCCCGCGCGAACAACGCTTCGGGTGGAAACTGCTCTTCAACGGAAACGACCTGTCCGGCTGGACAGTTGCCGACGCCCAGGATGCTTGGCGCGTGCAGGATGGAACCATCTACTGCACCGGCAAGGGCGGCGGTATGCTGTTCTCCAACGACCAGTACAAAAACTTCGTGCTTCGGATTGATTTCAAGATGTCGCCCAATGCGAACAGCGGCGTCTTTGTGCGCATCTGGGACCGCAACGACCCGGTGAACACCGGTATGGAGATCCAGATTCTGGATAGCTACGGTAGAGCAACCCCGGGCAAGCATGACTGCGGCGCGCTATACGATATTGTGGCTCCACTCAAAAACGCCGCCCGCCCCGCCGGGGAGTGGAACAGCCTGAGCATCTGCTGTCGAGATAACCACCTGATGGCGTTCATGAACGGCGAAAAAATCGTGGACGTAGACCTGAGCCAGTGGACGGAGGCGGGCAAAAACCCCGACGGCACGCCCAACAAGTTCAAATACGCCTACAAGGAGATGGTGAAGCCGGGCTACATCGGGTTGCAGAATCACGGGCACGAAGTGTGGTTTCGCAACATCAAGATACGCCCGCTGTATTGATTCACTGCTGCTACGGGCATAGAGGGATGCGCTCCGTCGCATCCCAAACCGTTGTGAGCAAGGCTCGTCTAGGTACGGGTTTGCGGCCGAAGTCGCACCCTCACAAACAAAGCCAGCCTGCGCTGGCTGTCAAAACTCTGGAGGACGAGGCTCCTGCCAAGCCGTTATGGTGATTGCGGTTCGGCTTACCCGGAGGTTCGCCCTCCCCCAACAGAAAACGCAAGGGCGAACGGCTAACAAACCACCATTTCGTCTCCCCGAATCGGGTACAATAACGCTAATGCTAGCCGCGTTCGCGCGGGAAGAAGGAGAATCGTTCAACCATGCAACCCAACCGCCTCATCCACGAGAAGAGCCCGTACCTCTTGCAACATGCGCACAACCCCGTGGACTGGTATCCGTGGGGTGAGGAGGCGTTCGAGCGAGCGGTGCATGAGGATAAGCCGGTCTTCCTTTCTGTAGGCTACTCCTCATGTCACTGGTGTCACGTGATGGAACAGGAAAGCTTTGAGGACCCCCGCATCGCCGACATCCTGAACCGGAACTTCGTCTGCATCAAGGTGGACCGCGAGGAACGCCCGGATATCGACGACATCTACATGACAGCGGTGCAGCTCCTGTCGGGACGCGGAGGATGGCCGATGTCCGTGTTCCTCACCCCGGAGGGCGAGCCGTTCTTCGCAGGAACCTACTATCCACCTGAAATCTTCGCGCAGATTGCCCGCCAGCTTGCCGATGCCTATCAGAATCGGCGCGATGAGGTGCTGCAGTCCGCCCGCGAAATCGCCAGGGTGATACAACAGGTCGCCGCCGCGCAATACGAGCAGATGGAAGGTGAGCCTACCCCCCGTATCGTGAGCAACTACCTGCAACAGATACGCCAGCACTTCGATTCTACTCACGGCGGTTTCGGCACCGCCCCCAAGTTTCCACCCAACACCACCTTTCCGGTGCTTTTCTGGTTGGCGGAAAATCTGGATAGCGAGGATGCCCTGCAGATGGCTCTGCGCACGCTGGACGCGATGGCGCTGGGCGGCATCCGCGACCATATCGGCGGAGGCTTTCACCGCTACTCCACCGACGCCGAGTGGCTGCTGCCCCACTTTGAGAAGATGCTCACCGATAACGCGCAGCTCGGCTGGGCGTACACCGAAGCATATAGCCTCACCGGCAATGCCCAGTACGCGGAGGCGGCACAGCAAATTTACCGGTGGGCATTGCGCGAGATGCGCGTGGAGGGCGGTGCTTTTGCCAGCGCGATCGACGCCGATAGCGAAGGGGAGGAAGGGAAGTACTACACATGGACTCTGGGCGAAATCCGTCAGGTGCTTCCTCCTGCTCTGGCAGACCTGTTCTGCAATGTGTACAGCATCCGCCCCGATGGCAACTACCGCGACGAAGCCACAGGGCAGCCGACGGGCAGAAACATCCCGCACCTGCGCGCACCCCTCCACCAGATTGCTGCCGAACTGGAGATGACGCCCAACGAGCTGAAGGACAAGATGAATGCCGCCCGCGAGATGCTATTACAGGCGCGCCAGCAGCGCGTGCCTCCCCTGCGCGACGACAAGGTGCTGGCGGGATGGAACGGGCTGATGATAGAAAGCCTCGCGTATGCTGGGCTGGTGCTTGAAGAGCAGGAATACGTGCAGGCAGCGGGCGAAGCCGCGCGGTTTATTCTGGAAAAGATGATGGACGGTGAAGGTCGCTTGCTACGACGATACCGCGACGGCGAGGCGGCGATACCTGCATACCTGGAGGACTACGCCCTGCTGGGTGCAGGGCTACTGCAGCTGTTCGAAGCCACCGAAGACGAGAGCTGGCTGGCAGAGGCAAAATGGCTTGCGAACCGCGCCATCGCCGATTTCTGGGATGAAGAACAGCAGGCGTTCGTGAATACCGCCGACTATCACGAGAGGCTCATCGCGCGTGTCAAAGAGGTGCACGACCGCTCCACGCCCTGCGGAAATGGCGCAATGGCGCGTCTGCTGGCAAAGCTATATGGGGTGACGGGAGAGGAGAACTACGGCTATTTCGTATATCGCGTGCTGCGTTCGCTGTGGTCGCCCATCCAGAAATACCCACAGGGCTCGGACAGCCTGATACACGCCCTGCTGTTACTTTCCGGCGACGAACTGGAGGAGCTACCCGAAGCAGAAGAGGCTCAGCCTGTGATGCCAGCCTCCGGCTTGCCGGTCAACGTGGAGATGCACATTATGGAAGGCGGAGTGATGGTTCGCTTTCTCATGGAGCGCGGCTGGCATATCAACGGCACAGAAGGTGTTCCCGAACACCTGGTACCCACGCGCATCGAGATGTCCAGCACCCTGCCGTTGATATTTGGCGAGCCGATGTTCCCCCCGCCCGACACCCTGCAGACGAGCGAATCGGCACAGCCGATACCGGTCTACCGCGGCGAGCTGCGCGTGGTGGTGCCGGTCATCGGCATCGGCGAAGTAACCGAAGATACTGGCGAGATTCGCGCCCGTGTCACCTGCCAGCCCTGCACCGAGACCGAATGCGCCCTGCCTCAAACGGTGGAGCTGGTGGAGCAGGTGCGCCTGCAGCTGCGCGGTTGACATTGCCTCTCCAAATATGGAATACTGCTTCCGAAAGGAGGTGGTGCCCTATGGCAGATCAACGAGGTGATTCTGGGGGCTAGGCTGTTTTAGCCCGGTCTGCCATGAACGGTGTGGCGAACCGTTTTAGCAGGGGGGTTATGAACAGCCGCCCTTGGCTCGCCAGCCGACGTTGAGCGGGGCGTGAGCCCCGCTTATTCCATCTTTTGCAGCACCACGTCCGCTACCGCCTGCGCCATCAGCGGGTCGTCGTTCAGCGAAGCAGCGCGTCGATACGCCAACCCCAACACCTCGCACTTCTGGCGCGCCTCCACGTCCAGGTCGTACAACACCTCCAGATGGTCTGCTGTAAAACCGATAGCACAGCACAACACCTGCTTTGGTGACCACTCACCGGCAATCTCCTCCAGACGCTCTAGTATGTCGGGGCCCAACCAGGGTTCGCCGGTGCTGCTCGCGCTCTGGTAGGCGAACGTCCAGTAAGGCAGGTTCAGCTTCTGCGCCACCAGCTGGGCGCTGTCCATCAGCTCGCGCTCATAAGGGTCACCCCACTGGTGGATGCGTGCGGGCAGGCTGTGTGCGCTGAAAACGACCACTGTCTGCTCCGGTCGCCAACCCTCCATCGCCTCTTGCACCTTGCGCGCGACCGCCTCGATGAACAGGGGATGGCTACCCCATCGCTCTACAAAGCGCAGTTCCATATCCGGTGCAACCTGCTCGCGCGCTTGCAAGGCGTATTCGATGTACCCGCCGATGCTGATGCGGGAGTAGTGCGGTGCGAGCACCACCCCCACCGCCCGTCGCACGCCGTCGTTCGCCATGTGCTGCACCGCTTCCGCGATGAACGGATGCCAGTGCTTCATGCCCAGATACACTCTGCCACTCCATCCCCGTGCGCGTAGAGCCGTTTCTATCGCTGTCACCTGCTTCGTGGTTATCTCGTTGAGCGGAGATATTCCCCCGATGGCTTCGTACCTGCGCACAAGGTCGCTTAACTGTTCGGGCGAGGGGGGTCTTCCCCGGCGGATGTGGGTATAGTAGGGTTCCACTTCTTCCAGTGTTCGTGGCGTGCCATACGCCATCACCAGTACATCCCAATCTGCTGTCACAGCCGCCTCCGTTACCGTTTTGGGGTCTGTATCCAGATTGCGCAGCGGGCGTCCCTTCGGATTACCTGCTACCCTGCTGTTTTGCATCGCACCCTTATTATAAGCGAGTGCGCACGGAAGATTCAACGTATCCGGCGAAAGCCACGCCTCACGCCTGCGGCTGAAGATGGCTGAGAGCCCTGTGCAGGCAGGGTTTCGTTTGCAAGGAGACGGCTTTAGCCGTGTGCGCTACGTTGAAATCGTGGCGCACATCCGCTGAACAGATTCCTGCACGCCGGATGCTACCTCTCCCAGCTCAGCCATACTTCCCCCATCCATTCGGTCCCCGCACGCAAGTTGACCGGCATCCCGTCCAGCAGTGCCAGAAACAACACCGCCTCACCGTTACCGGAATCGATCAGGAAGGTGTTCTGCAAG
>CALJAP010000203.1 GCA_938027655.1 uncultured bacterium
GGCGGTACGCATCCCGATACAGCCCTATCTTCTCTACCGGTATCGGCTGGAAGCCTATCTTGAACGCCGGTGAGTTTTTGCGCAGGCGCACGCCTTTGGGGGTGACTTCCACACCGGCATCGCCCTCCGTGATGTTGTCGCGGATGGTCACGATTTTATCCGTCAGGTTGTCGTACAGGTCTATCCAGCGTCCGCCGACGCTGATGTTGCGCACAATCTTGTTGCCTTTTGGCACAGCGGGATCGTCGTTCAGGATGTTCACCAGCTGGGGGTAGCGCTCGCTCCACGGGGGTTTTTGATAGGGAACCGCCTTCAGCCGGTCCATCAACGTGCTGTCGCGCCCGTCAAACCAGAAGCTCGCCCAGCCCATCCCCCGCGCGTCGACGTGAACCGACGGCTCGCAATCCACGAAGATATTGTTCTCCACCGTGTTATCGCGTCCACCGCCAATCATCGCCGCACGCCCCGCGCGCACGAACAGGTTGCCGAAGATGGTGGTGCCGCAGGCGCAGTCGTCCAGATACACCGCCATCACGTCCACAAACGTCTCCGCCTGTACGGATTTACCTAAGTCATGGAAATAGTTGTAGCGGATGACCGTGCCGCGCTGGGTGAGGTCACGCCCCATGTAAAACGCGCCGGCGTCGCCCGTCTCGGTGCAGACGTGGTGGATTTCGTTGAACTCGATCAGGTGGTCGTTGCCGCCCAGCAAGATGGCGGTGTGGGGCGAGTCGTACATCAGGTTATGTGCCACGCGCACGCCCACTCCCCCTACCAGCACCGCCGGACGGTAGGTGCGGCTCCAGCGGTTGAAGCGCGTGAACAGGCAGTTCAGCACCTCGTGCTTGCAGGGGGTCAGCGTGTTACGGTCGCCGCCGGAGACCTGCACGCCGCCATCGCCGAGGTCCATGAAATCGCAGGAGACCACTTTGTGTTCGCTGCCGCCCTCGATGATAACGCCTACCGTGCCGATGTTGCGGAAGGTACACCCTGCAATCACTACGTGACTGCCTCCGCGCACTTCCACGCCCGTGCCGCGGCACACCTCAAAGGTGATGCCCTGAATCTTCACCTGCGACACATCCTGCAGAGTGACCAGCGGTGTCTCGGTCAGCGATACCACCGCCTCGCCCCTGCCCTCGTCAGGCGGGTAGAAGAAGAGCATACTCGTGTCGCGATCAAGATACCACTCGCCGGGCGCGTCCAGCTCCTCCAGCAGGTTTAGCACACGGAACCGCTTGCCGGGCGTATAGCCATAGACACCGTGCGGCTCGACGGTGACGATCTCGCCCTTGTCAGGGTCTATCGAGGCAACCTTCTCGTAGCTGTCCGCCCAATCCCACGTCCAGTAGCCATGCACCCACACGTCTTTTGCCTCCGTCCAACGACTCAGACGCGGGTCGTCGCAGGTAAACCGCCCACCTTGCTGCCCAGCGGGAGTGGACGCAATCTTCAACCAGCCTTCATTGGGGTAGCGGGCGAGAGGCATGGGCTTGCCCCCGTAGAACAGTTCCAGCCCTGCGGGGATGGTGGCAGATAGCCCAAATCCCCTACGCCGCATCTGCCCGAAGTCGGTGATGCCCTGCGCACGCAGGTCGGTATACAGAACGTTGTCTCGCGCCTCCGGGGGTAGTCTGCGCAACACGCTTTCATCGGTCACCGGTTTCCATCCCTTGACACCCTTGCCGCCCACAATGCGTACCTTCTCGCCCCGGTATGCGCTGTAGACGATGGGCGACTCGGCGGTTCCGCTATCTTCACCGCTTAGCGCAAAAGGCTGCTCGCGGAAGTAGGTTCCCTCACGCAGCCACACGGTCACGCCACCTTGACGCAGCTTGCCCTGCCGCCTGAGGTCGCGGATGGCGTCACGCGCTCGCTCCAGCGTGGCAAATGGTCCGTCTGTGCGCTGGCGGTTCGGAGCAGACAATGTGCCTGACCACGCATCGTTACCTTTCGGTGATACGTAGAAGTTCATCGGCTTCGCTCCAGATATGCTGACGTTCAACAACAGGATAAGCCCGACACCGGCGCATCGGAATATCGCTTTCATCACCGCTTGTACTTCGCCAAAGTGATGAGTGTAACCTTTTTGTCGACAGGACAACCTGCTACCCCCCCATCTGCGCCGACATCCGTTCCAAGAACTGGCGCGATTCGATGTATGCCTTCTCGATATCGGGCACGTTGCCGATATCGATAGCCACGTATCCGTCGTAACCATGCTTCTTCAGGGCGGTGAACACGCCTTCCCAGTCTATCGTGCCCTTACCCAGCGCAAGGTGCTCGTTGGTGCGTCCGTCGTTGTCCGACACGTGCACGTAGAAGATGCGCTTGCCCAGCTTCTCCACCGACAGGGGCAATATCTCTTTCTGCGCGTTCTGGTGACCGGTATCCAGCACCATGCCGAAGTTGTCGCTGCCCACGTGCTCCCACAGGCGCAGGAAGGCGTCGGTGTTGCTGATCAGCTCGCCTACGCGCGGCTCCAGGCAGAACTTCAGCCCTGCGTCCCTCGCCCTTTCCGCGCAAAAGCGAAAGCTGTCCACCATCACCGACCACAACTCTTCCCAGCGGAAGTGGGGGTCTATCTTCACCCGGAACTGCTTGCCGAACTTAATGGCTTCCTTGTAGGGAGCATCGCCTACGAACTCCAGCGGCGGGGTGAAGCTATCGGTCTGGATGGTATCACAGCCGAAGTAATTCGCCAGTTCAATGCCGACCAGATACAGGTCTTTCGCCTTCTGCCTTTTGACTTCATCCATCGACACGATGTCGGGCAGTACCGGACAGAAGTTGATTACTTTCAGCCCGAGATTCTCGCAGTGCGCTTTGAGGTCGGCGCGGTGTTGGTACACCTCCATTAGGTTCTCCCCGCGCACGCCTTCCAGCTCCACGCTGGTAAAGCCCATCTCGCGCATCTCGCCCAGCACCTTGAAGGTGTCCTCTAGGCTGGGCGGATAGCCGTATTTGGAAATAGCGTACAGCCAGCAGCAGCTGATTTTCATGTTCATCCTCCTCTTTCAGGGCAATCACGCAGGATTGCCCCAACCTGAACACCGGTAATTGGGGGCAATCACGCAGGATTGCCCCAACCTGAACACCGGTAATTGGGGGGCAATCACATAGGATTGCCCCAACCTGAACACCGGTAATTGGGGGGCAATCACATAGGATTGCCCCTACAGGAGGGTCGGCAACAGGTTCGATCGCAGGAATGCCTCCGCGTAACGGGTTCCTCGCGCGTATCCTCTGACCTTTGCCAGTCCCTCGATGTACTCCATGATGCCGGGCAAGACGGCAAACTGACTTTGCTGGGTCTGCATCGCCTCCAGTTTTTGGGGGAA
>CALJAP010000204.1 GCA_938027655.1 uncultured bacterium
TCCAGCGGGCGTACGTAACATGGGACGACCGGGTGCACGGAGACCCTTGGCTACACTTCCACAATTGGCTATCGCGTGGCGGAGAAGGTGAACGTCCCCATCTCAGCGTTAGCGAAAGGAGGTCGGGCGGTGCTGCTGTTGTAAGCTACACTGTATCGTGAGGAGTTGTATACTGACATATGGCGCAGGATACGGCTGTGACAGTGAATATCGGTGTGGGAGCCGTACAGGGGCGCGTCTCTCCTGATGTACAAATGGCTGGGCAACCTCTATCGCCCGCTGTCGCTGAACCGGTATCTATATTGCGAGGACGACCCCGTCAATGCGGTGGACCCGAGTGGGAGGGTTGCTCTGCTGGCTGCGGTGGCTATCGGCGCGGCAGCGGGATTACTGTTTCAAGCTTGGCAAGACTTTCAAGACGACGGGCGATTCAATGACCCTTGGTGGCACTATGGCGGCTGGGGTCTTATGGGAAGTATAGCAGGAGGCACCATTGCCATATTCGGTGATGTTGCTACCATTGGTGGTTTAGCCATAAAGGGCAGGTTTCACGATGCTCATCACTACTTCCCAAGGTTTCGCGCCTACTTGCCTCACATACAGGTTAACTGGTGGAGACAAGGAGTGAAAGGTAGTGGTGGAGTATGGAGGATACCCCTACCAAAGTGGCTGTCAGATTAGAGTATTGGTTGGTCAACTACGAATTTCTTAACCGTTGGGGAGGGCGAATCCGCTAGTGAACCGACTCGTCCCCATCCTAAGATCTCTCCCTGAGCGGGGAGGGAGCCGTTCCTCCCCGGCTCAAGGGGGTATGTAAGATGGGGGGTACTGTTTGCTAGAAGCCTCGCCGCTTCAAGGTCCAGATGTGACAAAGCGGCTGAACTCCTCCGCCTATATACCTTTTGCTGTATGAAGACACTATTTCGGGATAAGGGGGGTATACAATGGGAATGTTCATACGAATCGACTCGGCAGACTTTATCGACGCGGTAACCGACATCATTCATGACTGCTGGTTCGCCGTGGATAACATCTCGTTCGATGCGTCAAGGTCACGTTTAGATATACCTTTTGAGTATGAACCGCCTGCGGCTGTCAAAAGGGCTCTCCTTCGTCAGGGGGGCATTGAGCGGCTTTGTCGCAGAGGGCTTCTAAGCTTCGAAAATGTGCTGTCATACGTGTTGGAGGACACAGAAAAGGTGGGACGTTACGACTTCAACCGAATCCAGTATAGCCCCACCGAAGGAGTCATCAAAGTTATAACCAATATTCCATTACTTCTCGCGGTTTATGTGGCAAGTGTGGAGGTGACGGTTGAAATATCATAATCCTATCCTTTGGTGTCGTGAATTTCTACTCTCCTTGCGGGTGATCTGGGGCGGGCTGAGAATACCTGCTAACAGTCCGCCTCCCGACACATACCGTGCAGTCCGGTCGTATGCGCTCGGTACCGGAGAGCTGTTGAACGGGTTACCCGCAGAGCGCGCGAAGAGACACTTGCTTGCTCTTTGCGCGTTTATTGCGCAGGAGGGTTGGCCAAGTGTAGCGGCAGAGCTAGCGCACAAATATCGTGCGATAGTGTCGCCGATATACGAAGCCTATTACCGATGGTACTGTGGCGACGCGGTAAATGCATGGCGCATCGTTGTCGAGAGCGGTTGCTCGCCGGATGACTTACCGGAATGGGTGCCTTTGTTGATAACGTCGTTTCTACTGGGACCTAAGAGCAATGAGTACGAGATGAGTTCTGCTCAATCCCTATTGCCCCCCTCTGTGTTACAGTTCGTTGCACAACAAAGGCACAGCCAAGAGAGCTTATTGAGGGATCAAGCTGCTGTTGACCTTTTGACCGCGGCAAAGCGTTGTCATCGGGAGATCCAACGATGGGCGGCGGCAGTTGTTCTGAGGCGTGGGCACGTGGGTTTACTGTCTCCGATTGACCTTTCCTCCGAATACGCCGCTTTGTGGTATTTGCTGAACGGAGAGTTTGGTCGCGCTAAACAGCTTGCTCGAAAAGCTCTGCTAAAGGATAAATCGCTGGCTATCCCGCGCCTTGTGTTGGCATCGCTTTGGATGCCCGGCAGGTTGGAGAAGGCACAAAAGGTTGTCGAGCGCCTTCTGTTTCCGGAACTCACGCACTGTTACGTGAGCTGGGAGCAAGAGGTGGCGAGAAAAATCGCGACAGTGATACGAGAAGACGTTACGTTACCCTCTCCGGACCAAGAGATTGGTAGTACAGTGCAAATCTGCCAGCAGGCTCATGACGTAGCACTTCTTCACATCACGGCGCACGTGGCATGGTGTGCAGGCTTGCCTTCATGGAGCGATCCCATCTTGCGCCTGTTCGAGGACTGGGGTGTCGCAGAATATCGCACGTTGCAAGAATGGAGGAGAAGCGGAAAGCCGTTAGCGATAGGGGCAGATGCTTTCTAGGACGCTGCTAGCAACTGTCGAGTGTTGGGAAAAATCCCATTAGGAGCAGAGTCGCGTTTAGACACGAGAATTGCTGGCATAGGGCATGTAATACCAGCGTCCTAGTCTCTTGAAGGCGTGGAGGTGGCTCCATTATCGCCTACAATCCCTTAGAGATACTCGCGGGCTCAGCCGCAGGTGAGCTTCCGCCAGCCAGCCACTAAACATAGCGCGCGATGGAGGCACTCTTCGCTAAACATTGTCTACAACCGGCACCACTACCCAATTTATGCACGATAGTGGTAGAATAGTGCTGGAGTTGCAGGGCAACAGTGTCACCGCGGTTTACCGTTACGGCAACAGCCTGGTGGCGCGCAACGGCGAAGTGTCCCTCTCAGATGGTTTAGGCACCACCCGCGCGACGGTGGATATGGGTCAAGCGGTGACCGGCACGTTGACAACCGAGGCGTTCGGGAATACGGTGGCGCAGTGGGGCTACCGCGACGATGGCGACGCCGGCTTACTCCACGTTGGCGCACGCTATTATGACCCGCAGGTAGGGCGGTTCACCTCGCGCGATGCGGTGCTGAGCGAGCACCCGTATCTGTATGGCGAGCATGAGCCGGTGAATGCGGTGGACCCGAGTGGGGATGCGGCTGTAGGACTATTCGCCTCAGCGCTGGCGATACCTGGATTGCGCGAGGTAGCTATCGGCGGGGCGATCGTTATCGGTGTTACGGTCGGCCTCATCTGGATTTACGACAAGGTCAGCGACGTCATCAAGGACATCACCCACGAGGACATTGACTGGAGAACAGGTAAGCCGAAAGGAGAAGGTTGGGAATGGCGTGGAAAGCCTCCTGAAGGAGGTAAAGAGGGAAGTTGGTACAATCCAGGAACGGGGGAGTCAGTACATCCAGTTGCTGGGGAGGAGCTAGACACCAGAAAACAATTGCACGAGCACGGCCTTATCCTCCCCCATAACCAGAGAGGTACTGAAGAGATAGAGGAGTAAAATGAAGATGGAAGAGGTATCGGTCCTCCGGGCACTGGCGGTGGGGAAGTGGGCGGTAGGCTACATTGAACGTCGTGTAGCCTTAGCTAGCGACTACATGAAAACCTTGTTGAATCGGTGTGACCTCTTGGCGGGTACCGCTTTTGTCTACGTTTCGCGAACAGTGGATACCGGACGTATCCGAAATCTAGAGCAGGGAGGGGTCGTCCCGGGTCAGATCAGGTCTGATGGCAGTATCGAGCTCAGCCCAGCGCCCCTTCAGATGCTCGCACGATACCTGTGTAAGAAGCTGCGGAGGCACGCTCCTGCACTCTTGCTGGCTGAAGACCTGCTCTGTCTCCCTACAGACCCATGCGTTGAGCAAGTCAGTCCCGCTATCCGTGTAGTCTGCAGTGAAGGGTTATACTACTATGCCAGAGACAACGCTTCTCTCGGTCAGATAGAAGAGGTCATCCTTGCTGTCGATCTCGCATACCCACCCGCGCTCTTGGTGGTAGCCGCTAGCCCTATGATGGGAGGCAAGTCGCCAATTTCCGACATCCTAAGCACACTACCAGAACGTGGCGAGGTAAAAACGATAGTCACGGGGGTCTATGATGGCGAAAGTTTTCTGGTATGGAATAGCAAAACCAGCTGAAGTCGCCAGAGCAATCGCAACAGGGCGAGCTGTGTGAAGAGGGAGACCCAATATCTTGTGTGATGTAAATCAAAAGGCGAGTGTTGTGCGCGACATGGCACGCCCGCTGCGAAAAGCAATAGCAGAGGAGCATCTGTTCTACTTTGCACTAGATCCAGCAGAGGACGGGAAGCGAGCACAATGATCGAAAAACGAGCTTTGGTCGGAGCAGGGATGTTGCGCACGACGGTGGCAGTCTAGTCGCGACGATGGTGATGCCGGCTTACTCCACGTCGGGGCACGGTGTGACGACCCGCAGGTGGGGCGATTCACCTCGCGCGATGCGGTGCTGAGTGAGCACCCGTACCTGTATGGCGAGCATGAGCCAGCTCATGCCGTGAAGGGTACCCTCCGTCGCGACCGGGGAACTCCAATGTATCTGCAGAGCCAGCGCAGGCTGGCTTCGTGTGAGAAGGGGCGGCTTGAGCCGCGAACACCAACGCGACAGGTAAAACAGACCGGTGGGAGCCTTACCCTCCTATTCAGCAGGAGCAGATGGTCACGCGCCCCTGCCTCACTCATTGGACGACGAAGTGTCCCCACCCAGCTGAATCCCTGCCAGCCCCTCCATCACCTTCACCACCGCCGAGTAGTCCTCGTCGGCGTAGCCCTGCTGCATCGCCGCCACGAACAGCTCGCGCGTGAGGGCGTTGAGCGGAAGCATGGTGTTCGTCTCACGCGCGGCGTCCTCCGCCAGCGAGAGGTCTTTCAGCAGGTGGCGCACGAAAAAGTTCGCCCGGAAGTTGCGCTCCAGCAACGCCTTGCCTTTGGTAGAGTACATCGGCGCGCCCAGATTGGACCGAGAGAGAATGTCTATCAGCGTGGCAGGCGAAACGCCCCCCTTTGCCGCGAAGAGCAGCGACTGCCCCAGCCCAACCATCATGTGCGCGATGAGCATATTGCACGCCAGTTTGGTCACGGTAGCCTGCTCGGCGGTGGGAAATCGCCAGATTTTGTCGGAGAAGGCTCGCCATGCCGGCTCACAGTACTGAACGTCCTCTTCCGCTCCCCCGCCGAACACCAGCAACGTGCCCTCTAGTATCTGCTTTCTGCCTCCCAGTACCGGCGCCTGCACAAACCGCTTGCCTGCCTGCCGGTAGGCGTGTGCGATATGATGTGTCCACGCGACAGAGACAGTGCTCATGTCGCAGTGCACGCTTTGCGGGGAGAGCACGTGGAAAACACCTCTCTCACCAAAGGTAACCTGCTCTACCGCCGTCGGGTCGGTGACGATGGAGATGACCACCTCGCTTTGTCGGGCGACTTCGGCGGGCGAATCCGCCCACTGTGCCCCCAGATGAAGGAGCGGTTCCGCCTTCTCGCGCGTGCGGTTGTAGACGACGACCTCGTGTCCGGTGACGAGCAGACGCTCGGCTATCGCCCCGCCCATGATGCCCAGACCGATAACCCCTGTTCGCAATCTATGATACCTCCTGAATGTGAGATTATCCGCGCCAATCCGTTTCATTCGTGATTATCCGTGTCCTTCGGGAAGAGCCACCTCAGGGCCGTTTTACCTCAAGAGGAGAAACGCCCTTCGCCCCGGACACGGTGAACGTAATGACGCTCTGGTCGGCAGGCTTTGCCACCTCCCAGCTCGCGAAGAATCGCGCCACCCCGTTGGCATCGGTATCCACGTTGTCTTTCTGGGGATACGCTCCTTGCGCTTGCATTTGCACCGTCACGCCCGCACACGGATTGCCCGCACGGTCCACCACGCGCACCACTATCTCGAACCGCTCGTTGCCCGATGGAACCGTTGTCGGCTGAACCAGCACCACTCGCGCCGGCTCGCCAGCCAGCACCGTCACCTCTGCCTGCAGCACGCGGTCATCGGGCAGCAGTGCGCTTACCGTGCCCTTGCCCATCTTGAAAGCGGTGAACATCCCTTTCTGGTCTACGAAGCCGACACCGCCCGTCGTGCCAAAGAGAATGTGGTTGGGGTTCAACGCCTGCCCCTTCTCCGGTGAGCGCACCGCAAACTGCACGCTCTCCCCAGAGCGTAGCGTGACCGCAGAGGGTTCCAGCCTCACCTCTGCCGCCTCTGCCACCGCTGGGCGTGGCGCATAAACCACCACTGAGTTGGCAACAGGACGTTGTTTACCCTCTGAAGGGCTGTTGACCACCAGCCCGCCGCGTATCGCCAGCGTGGTGGAACCGCCTCCATCCAGATTAATGGCATCTGTTGCGCCCAGCATCTTCATTAGCTCCGCCAGCTCGTATAGGGTCATCCCACCCGACATCGGTTGGCGTCCGTCCACCGTAACCAGTAGCAGCTTGCCGTCTGACGTAATGCCAACCGCCGTGCGCGGGTGTCGGTTGTCCGAGAAGCCTTTTTGAAAACCTTGCTGGGGGGCATCTATCAGAATCTCCCCGTTGCGCATCAACCATGGACCGCCGCCCACCGCCATCACCGCACGTTTCCAGAAATCTACCCCACTTTGCCTTTTCCAGTAGCCACGCGAAGCGAGCTGGGTGGCAGGTTGCTCCCTGACCGGGGCGAGCGCCACTATCTCCTGCCCCGCTTCAATGGCAAGGGAGAAGGTGACCGTGCTGCCTGCCGAGAACGCTCGCACCTTTTCCGCCATGCTGCCGGTGGCGACAAGCAACCCCTTCCCTTCGGATACAGGTTCGGGGGAGGAGGGGGTCACGACTTCCAGCAGTTTGGCACGAAGCTCGCCTCCCAGCGTGGGGGTTCCGATCACGTCGCCCAATCGCCACACGGCTGCCCCATTGGGCACAGGATAGACCTCTCCCCAGCGCGGCGTGACCAATACGCATTCGTTTTGCTGGGCAACGCGGTTGATACCGTGCAGAGGTATCGGTTCAACTCCTTCCACCACCACCTGTCCACGCCAGACGGGTGCACCAAACAGTACCACGCCATCTGCCGTGATACCGAAAACCGAGCGTTCTGAAGTCGGCTCGCTGACCAGTTCTCCCCCCTGAATATGCAGGTTCAGCGGGTCACCAGTCCACGGGAAGTAATCCGCGTTCACTGCTGCCAGCGCACCCAGTCGCTGCACGGTCACACTCACTGTCTCTCGCCCGAACGTGGGGTCGGTGCGATACACCTTGCCGGTTCCCACCTCGGCATCGATACGAACAGCAGGGTGGCGCAAATCCACCTCTAATACGTTCACTATCTGCGGGCTGTTATAGAAGGGTTGCACGTACTGCTTGAGCACCACCCCCTCACCCAGCGCCTTGACCGCCGTCTGCGCGTGCAAGGGAAGCAGTGCCAGTACAAGGTAAGCCCAGAGGATAATCAGCGCGTCACGACATATCCTGCGAAGCATCTTTCTCTACTCCTGCTACGGCAAAGGCTTGTGTGGAAAGATTCGTCGCGTAGAAGGTGTAAACCTGCAGGCATTCGGGCATGAGAGATGATAGCGCGCCCTGTCGCTCTCGGCTCAACTCTTCCTTCTCCACACCCCCTGCCTGCGCCCGCTTTTTTCAAGATTTTTCCCCATCGCCCCACAAAAATGCTTGCCAGCTTCGCCGGTACGTGGTATAGTGGAACCGACAGCACAGTTCCTGCAGTGTTCTGGGACTCTCGTGACGGCTTTTCAAAAAAAACGAACCATGAACAACTCCCCCACCATTGAAATGATGGGCTATGCAAGAAGCAAACCTGCCTTCGCAGGTTTCCCCCAATCCGGGCAGGCGGATTGGCACTCCCCCATAGCCTGTGATTTCAATCGTGGGACGGAGTAGACCAGCAGAAGCCGCTGGACGGTGGCAGCTGGACGACCAGTGCCCCGTATCTGCAGGGCATCTCGCTCGTACGCCGAAATAACGAATGGTATCACGTTGACCCGCTGGACAGAGGGGGAAACCTAACCCCCCGTCCCCCCTTCCCTACGAAGGAAGGGGGCGTTCGATGCGAGGCTCCCCTCTCCTCGCAGGAGAGGGGACGGGGGAGGGGTTGCCGCAACGAGTGGAACGGCTACACCGACACCGTACCCAACCTGATTCGTGCTCTGCGCGGCGGGTTCGCCAGAATAGCGGCAACCGCTATCGACAGCATTTTGGACTCCGCCGAGTCGGCGCGGCTGGTTAATACCACCGGCGCGGACGCCCCCACGAGGATACCGGCTACTCGCCCGCTATTGCCGTGTGCGAACATCTTCACCACAGCGTTACCTGACTCGATATCCGGCACCAACACGATGTCCGCATTGCCTGCCACTGGGCTGTTCAGCCTCTTCATCCGTGCCGCTTCCTCGGATAGGATATTGTCCATCTGGAAAGGACCATCCACAATACAATCCGGTATCTGGTTGCGTTCTGCCATCTTGGAGAGGATGGCAGCGTCGATGGTAGAAGGCACGTCGGGATTGACCGTTTCCACTGCCGCCAGCACCGCTACCTTCGGTTTGCGAATGCCCAGTCCCTGAGCCACGAACACCGCATTGCAGATAATCTGCGCCTTCTGCATCAGGTCGGGCTTAATGTTCATGGCGCCGTCGGTGACCATCAGCAAGCGGTCTCTCAGCTCCAAAATGAACACATGGCTCATGATGCGACCAGCGCGTAAGCCCGCTTCGCGGTCCAGGACAGCACGGAGCAGGTCTGCGGTGTGGATTTGTCCCTTCATCAGCACGTCGCACTCACCTTCCCGCACCATCTGCACCGCGCGTCGCGCCGCGACGATGTCGTCCGGCTCATCAAGCACCATATCGGGTGTGATGGCGTATTCTAGGTCGTGGGCGATAGCATAGATACGTTCGGCGTCACCTATAAAAAGAGGCTGCGCCAGATTGGCGTTCTGTGCCAGACGCAACGCCTCCATTACCGACTGCTCATGGGCACAGGCTACGGCTACCCTATTGCGCTTGAGCCGTGCAGCGTCTTCGAGAATCTGGTCAAAGTTTGTATAGCCCATAGGCTCCTCCTTGCTACTCAAGCCACTCACTCTACAGTATAACATAGATAAACTGACTTTGCCACCAACGGGTTGCCTGTGCGCTTAACGTGTTCGTGCTTTAGAAGAGCCTTTCATGGGTCGCTGGCGTCGAGGCGAAGCACGACGACGCGCAGAACGGCGCGCCCTGGTGGGGTCAGGCAAAGGATATTTTACCCGCACCCACACGATCAATACCACACACACGGCGATGAACGCCAGCGCCCACCACGTCGCCGCAGTCACACTGCCACTGCCTCCTTCACCGCTTTTCGGCACGCCTCGATGCGTCGCGAGACCTCTTCCTCGCTCCAGTCGGGATGCAGGGAGAGGAATACTGTGCGCTTCAGGATGTCCAGCGTGCGAGGACACATGTCCGGCGTGTAATCGGTACGCAACCGCTGATTGCGCGGGTGGTTAAAGGGGTTCATATCGGGATGATGCATGATGCGCTTCGCCAGCAGCGGCTCCCAGTTCGAGTAGACATGCTTGCCACTGTCAATGGGGAGCCAGCCGCCTATCTCGCTGGCGAAATGGCGTGCATCCGCCTCCGAATCAAACTGAAAAGCCACCACCACGCCGCAGTCTCCTTCGGGGTCGTTGTTGGGAGCTAGGCGCAAGCCCGGCAGGTCCGCCAACTCTTGTTCGAACCGCTTGCGGATCCGGCGTAAGTCACTCAGGATGCCGTCCAGCCGGCGCAACTGCACGCGCAATATCGCTCCCATCACCTCGTCCGCTCGCAACTGAATGCCCACGAAAATGGGGATGCTGAGGTCTTTGGCATAGGGTCGGAACGTCGCTCCGCCGTCATGGAACACCAGGGCACGCTCGTAAAGCGTCCGGTCGTTGGTCGTGAGCGCTCCGCCTTCGCCACAGGAGATAATTTTGAAGTAGTTGAAGCTGAACGCGCCCGCATCGCCCCAGCTGCCCAGCCGTTTGCCCCGGTAGCTGCCTCCATCTGCCTGACAGCAGTCTTCCAGCACCATCACGCCGTGCTCCCGTGCAATCTCCAGCAACGCCTGCAGGTTCGCAGGACGTCCCACCATATGTACGGGGATGATAGCGCGGGTATTGGGGGTGATTTTACGGCGAACGTCTTCGGGGTCCAACGCGAGCGTTTCGTCCACCTCCGCGATAACCGGTATTGCCCCCACTGCCAGCACGCTGGTGGCAGTGGCCATCCACGTGTAGCCGGGCACGATAACCTCGTCTCCCGGTCCGATGCCCATGCCCACCAGCCCGCAAATCAGCGCGGCGGTGCCTCCGCCGTTCATGCACAGTGCGTACTCCGTGCCGATAAGTTGCGCCCACTCGTGCTCAAACCGGTCTACTTCATGCAGGTGTCCCTCTACTCCCTCGCCCACGCGGAACAGGTGTCCGCTCAGGAGCACTTTCCTTACCTCTTCCACTTCCTCTTCGCCAATGCGATACATGAGGTCGCCTCCTATATACTCAGAATGTCCGGTCCGGTTCCCTGCACCGCCCGTTCCAGTTCCCCGTTTGTCACCAGTTCACCGAGCGTCGCGAAATCGCCTAGTCCGTTTGCCCGTGCGTGTTCTATCACCGTGTCCATCAGCCGAAAAGCGTAATCTAGGTTATCGGCGACGCCGTGCGTGTGGGTCAACAGTACCGCCACTTCGCTCTCCTGCGCGATACGGCTCACGTCTTCTTTCGCCAGTGCAAGGAACTCCTGCTCCCGCTGCCACGCACCGCGCCAGGTGTACTCATTCAAAATAGGTATCTCCACCACATCGCTGTACCAGCGAAAGGGCGTATGCGGAAAGTCCCCCACCCACCGCTGCGCAATCACCCCGCTGCGGTGCGGCAGGTGGTCATAGCCCGTACCGCTGATAAACGTACCACTCTCATAGCCGATACCGGACTGTCGCAGAGCCTCGAACATCGGTTTGGACATGGCTCCGCAGGGTGCGCGGAAGACCGTCGGCTCCACGCCGAGCCGTTCGCGGAAAATGGCAAGCCCCTCCTCAATGCGCGCACGCAGGTTCGGCAGGGTGTACCGAGGCATCAGCTCCTCCCGCCGCCGCTCGAACTCCTCGATGAAAGAAGGCACGACATCTGTCGCGGGCCAGTTGGGAGGACCGAACTCAAAGCAATCCTCATGGGTCAAACCGTGCAGCTGGAGGTCATGCCCACTCTGACGTGCTTCGCGCAGGGCATTCATCCATTCTTCGCTCATGGGCTGTCCGCCCGGCTTGGGTACCACAAACAGGGTCATCCGCACCCCGCGCGTTTCCAGAAAGCGACAGACACGACGCATGGCTTCCACCATATCTGTTCCGCCTGCGCCCGCATCATCCATCGTCCACACGTACCGGGTTGCCACAGCGCGCCTCCTGAGGTATTCTGCAAAAGGATTCGCTTCGAACTGCGGAAGCTCCTGCGAAACTTTCCCGTCGGCTGGAAGGGTTTACGGATCGGTGGGTCTTGCCCTTCGTTGAACCCTTTCACCTCTGCACCGTCTATGAAGACGGATACCAGAAACGAGGGGGTGACAGGATGAAAAAGCCGATAGCGATACTGCTGGTGTTCACTGGCTTTCTGGCGATGTGTGCCATTCAGCCGGCACCGGCACAGGATACCGGCAAGGGCGCGAAACCGGGTATACTGGCACAGCGTCGTCTGCATCGCTGGAACGCTTTAGCGAAGTGGCTGCAGCTCACCGACGAACAAAAGGCAAAGATAAAAAGCATCGTGAGCAACGCTCGCGAGCAGGCACGGAAGGTGCGTAGCGATGCCACACTGACGCCGGAGCAGAAGCGCAAGCAGTTACTGGAACTACGCAAGAGCACCCGGCAGGAAATCGGCTCGGTGCTCACGCCCGAACAGCGTGAGAAGATGCGCAAGCTCTGGGCTTGGCGGTGGCATCGATGGCAGATGTGGCGAGCATATCGGGCAGGTAAAGCAGATAAAACGTTTCAGCTGAGCCCGGAGCAAGGACGCAAGCTGGGCGCCTGGTTGAAAATGACGCCGCAACGTCGGTGGTGGTACTGGTGGAGAGGACGGTTCTAAGAACAACTCACCTCTCGCCGGGTAGAGCGCACGGGGCTTGCAACGCAAGCCCCGTGTTTCCCTGCGAACCTACCTCCCCTGCTGCTGTAGCTCCTTGGCGACCTCGGGGTGGTATTGCAAAAGCTGATTGATGGCGATCGCCTTCGCTTGCGGCGGCATGCGCGGGTCGTTCTGGATGCGTTGAATCTCCGCTTTGATGTCCTCAGCGGTCACCCTTTTGGGCGGCGGTTCCTTCGTACGCTGATACTGGAAAGCGAACACCAGCACCGCGATAATGATCAGCACCACCGCAATGAGCACCTTCTTGTTGTTCTCCATCCCGGCTCTCTCCTCCTGCAGTAAGGGGCGGGGCTGGTATTGCCCCGCCCCTATTATCGGCTCAGTAACTACGTCAGACTAGTACGGATACCAGCCTTCAGACTCCCACTGTGCGGGCAAGCCGACCGGTACGAAGATGTTCCTGTACCACAGGATCTGACCGCGTCCCATCGCTTTGGCATGCCCGTCGAAGAACACCACGTTGGCGGTACCCGTGTGTCGATAGCGCGGCATCATACCGCACCCGGCCCAGGTGGCGTTGTCGTCACCGTCGTTCACCAGGTCGCAGTCACGCTGCAGGGCACGCTCGGCACCATCTCTTTGTGGCGGACGCCCAATCCAGTCCACCCAGTCCCACTCCCAGGTGCCGAAAAACACCCAGCCCCAGAAGGCGTCATTGACACCCTTCTCGACGACCATTACCTTCTCCGCAGGGGTCTCCAGCGCGGAGATGGGGGTGACGCGGTGGCGCGCATCCGTGCCGACAACGGGCCAGTTCCAGTAGTCGGCAAACACGTCATAGTGGCAGCCGTATTTACCGCTCTGGTTCCGGTCGGGGAAGGACGGGCAGGCGTAAATACCATCCGTGCCCCAGCTGTACTCCACGCCCTGTGCATCACGATAACGGTCACCGTTTTTGATGTAGGGCCAGATCACGCTGTACCATGCCTGCTGTGGCACGCCGGTGCTACCGCCACCATATTGGGACATGGGGAAGGTCTCGTCATAGTCCTGTACATACATCATCACGCCGAGACCAATCTGCTTCAAGTTGCTGAGGCAGGTTGCACCCCGCGCTTTCTCACGCGCCTGCGAGAAGACGGGGAACAGGATAGCCGCGAGGATGGCGATAATCGCTATCACCACCAGCAGCTCGATAAGCGTAAACGCTCTGCGGTTCATGCAATGCACCCTCCTTTAGAGTGATGATTGGTGTATATTGCGCCGTACAGATAGTAGACAGCGCGTCGTATAAGGCAACTACGTGCCTTGATACCTCCTTCAGTACCCTTCCGACAGCCTTTCTTAATCGTTTAAGAGTTACAGTATGATTGTAGCCCCATTTCGCCCATTTGTCAAGAGGATGTTAAGGGATTTTTCCTCGCTTTTGCGAAATCCCGTACTGCAACGGGTGCAGGAACTTTTCTGTGCTGTGAGTATCTAGTTGCCAGGTATCTTTCCCGGATGGCGAGGCTCCTGCCGAGCCGTTAGCGGTGGTAAGAGAACACGGATGAACACGGAAGGGACGGATTAGCACGGATACTATCCGTGTCCATTCGTTGCATCGGTGCCAATCCGTGTGCTCTTTCCAAAGAACACGGATGAACACGGAAGGGACGGATTAGCACGGATACTATCCGTGTCCATTCGT
>CALJAP010000205.1 GCA_938027655.1 uncultured bacterium
TGTGCGAAACTCTATAGCCCTTTACGTGTCTTTGTGCAAGGGTAACCGTTGACAAAGCCCCCCAATTGGTGCGATAATACCGGTGACAACGCCGGGCGAAAGGAGTGGGCTGTAGCGAATGCTCAAGCGACTGTTCCGATACATCCGTGCGCTGTTCGGTAGCCTCCTGGGACAGATAGAGAATCCAGAGGTGATTCTGGAGCAGGCACGTGAGGAGATGCGCGAGAACTTGCTGAAGAACAAGGAGCGCGCTGTTCAGGCAATCACCGAGCGCAACCGACTGCGGGGAGAGGTGGAGAAGCTGGAGCGAGCCTGCATCGACCTGGAGCGACGGGCGGAGATGGCACTTCGCAAGGGCGACAGGGAACTGGCAAAACAGTTTCTGATGGAAAAGGCATCCTACATGCGCTCGCTGGAATCGGTAAAGCAGGCTCTGGCGCAGGCGGACCAGGTGGTTGAACAGGTGAAACTAGCTATCAAGCGCGATGAGGAGCGCGTCCGCCAGAAGACGGCAGAGATTCTGGCGCAGAAAGCGCGCTGGAAGAGCGCACAAATCCAGAACTCCATCAACAAGGCGCTGGAGGGGATGTCGAGCGATGAGGTATCGCGCGATCTCGAACGCGTCGAGGACAAAATCAGTCGGGCAGAGGCAGAAGCGCAGGCGCGCGCGGAGATGGCTCGCGAGAGCGTGACAGGACGCATAGCACAGCTGGAAGATTACGCCGCCAGCCAGGCAGCCGAGGAGGAGCTGGCAAAGCTGGAGGCGAGGCTGGGGCTCGCTCCGTCCACTACCGAAGCGCAGCCGGCGGCTCAGCCTGCGCAGGCGGATGTCAGCGAGGTAGACAAGGAGCTTCAGGAACTGGAAGCAAGACTCAAAGGGGACAGCAGCACCACAACCTCTAATCCGTAATGAAACCATTTATCCGGTTGTTGCTTGCAGCATGGTTGGCGTTGGCGGTGCCGGTTACGGCGGAGCCGCTGTACGAGTTCGGTTTTAACATCCGTGCACGGATGCGTATGGACAATAATCGCAACGCCAACCTGTTGCTCTATTCGCAGTTTGGAGAGTACTCCGATGTACACCTCGCCCTGTACGGAGAGAACCGGTTGGGCGTTTACTTTTCGCAGAAGCTGCAGAACTTCGATAGACCCGTGGACCCGGATGAGATTGAGCAGGCGTTTCTTCGCTATGAAGGGCGAGGGTGGCGCGTCTCGGCTGGCAAAATGTGGATGCCGTTCGGGCAGGGGATGGGGGAGCGCGAGCTGGCAAAGGGCGTTTTCGTTTCTGTGCCGCTGTGGCGAGAGAATGCGCTGGATATTGCGCTCGCCAACAACGGTAGCCGCCGGCAGCAAGGAGTGTTTTGCCGCTTCGGTTCGCGTTCACTGGGTGCATCGGTAGCGGTCGGCGAGAATCTGGGTCTCAGCAAGACGGCTTTCCGCTTCATACGAGGCGAGGGCTACGAGCCGGAGCTGGGCAAGGGCTATGGCTTGTTGGTGGGCGTGGATACCCGCCAGATTGCTGGTATCACCCTGTGGCAGCTGGAAGCCATCGTGGCGCGACATGGGCAGGTTCCCGATGCTGATTTCTTCCTCGCGCAGGCGTCGGTACGGCTTCCCGCCGGGCTGAATCCGGTGGTGCGGGTGGAGGCAAACAGCCGCGTCCGCGAGTTGCGCTGGCTGGTATCTATACAGCAGAACATGGGTGGAGGCTTCGTGCTCTATCCACAGGTGGTGTTTCGTCGCTCGGACTTTGAGCAGGCAAATATCGAGCTGAGGGCGAGTTTCTGATGGGAATCACGCGACGCATCCGACGAATCATCAAAGGCTACATGAAAACCGCGCGCGAGCGTCTGGACGAGCTCGAAGCGGAGCTGAACGCGCGGCGTGAACTGGAGGACTATCTGGAACCGGCAGCAGGCACTCCTGAAACCGCTCCCCCGCAAGCTCGCTCCACGCAGCCGCCGGTAGAGCAGGGAAGGGCTACGGGCAGTGCTCCGCCGATGCCCTCCGACCTGTTGGCGCATTTCCGCTTGCTGGGTATCCCACCGAACGCCGACATCCACCAGGCGCAGGAGGCATACCAGCGGCTGATGGAGCGCGCGAAGCCTGAACGGTTCCCCGAAGGCTCGGAAGAGCGACGGCGTGCGGAGCAGATTCGCCAGAGGATCCAGCAGGCATACGATGCGGTCAGGCAGTACCTGGACCCCACTAGCGCACGGTTTGACCGCCTCGAAATCTGAAAACCGGCGATGAGCGCGCTGAGAGCAGAACGGTTCTCCAGATACTCCATCGCACTCTATTTGCTGGTGCTCGTCGTTTTCTTTGCGCTGGTGACCGAAGGGCGGTTCATCGAACAGAGAAACCTCGTCAATATCCTCCTGCAAAGTGCCATCAATACCATCCTGGCGGTTGGCATGACACTGGTCATTATCACTGGTGGAATAGACCTCTCCGTCGGCTCGGTGCTGGCGCTGTGCGGGCTGGTGGGCACCGACCTCATGATGAACGGGCTGGTGCTCGGCGGGCGAACCCTGGTTCCGAAACCGGAGCTGGCGGTGGGCATACCCGTGGCGGTGCTGGTGTCCTGCGTGCTGGGCGCACTCATCGGCTGGTGGAACGGCTGGTTGATTGCCCGCTGGAACATCGCTCCCTTTATCGTCACACTGGCAACGATGACCATTGCACGAGGAACCGCCTTTGTGTACTCCGACGGCAAACCGGTGGGCAACCTGCCAGAAGCCTTCAACCGTCTGGGAGGCGGCACCGGAGGCGAGGTGCTGGGCGTTCCCATCCCTGTATGGATTGCAATTATTGTGTCATTATGTGCATTAATTGTGTTGCGAGCAACACAGTTTGGGCGTGCGGTGTACGCCGTCGGCGGCAACGAGCAGGCAGCGCGCCTGTCGGGTGTGGACGTGGCGAAGGTGAAGATGGTCGTGTATGTTCTCTCAGGATTCCTCGCTGGATTATGCGGTATCGTGCAGGCAGCACGGCTGGGCGCAGGCGACCCCAAATACGGCGAGATGTATGAATTGAACGCTATTGCAGCAGTGGTACTGGGTGGAGCGAGCTTGGCGGGTGGACGCGGTGGCGTTGGCGGCACGGTGGTGGGTGCAATGCTGATCGGCACGCTGGACAATGGGCTGGTGATGGCAGGAGTCTCCGCATTTTATCAGAAAGTAGTCAAAGGCATGGTGATTCTGCTGGCGGTGTTGGGCGACGTGTGGCAGCGTCGGCGGCGGTGAAACAGCTTATCCGTGAGCGCAGTCGTGTTGGACGGATAAAGCGCATTGATAAAACATAATATTTCTTATCGGACGTTATTTCTACTGGGCGAGAGAAGGCACAAAATGCATGTTCAGGGTGCTTGGGCGGCTCTACAGCACGAGGCTCTTTACCTTGCAGTGATCGAAAACAGCCCGAAACCGGGGTTTCGGGCTGTGTTGTCGTCACGCGCAGGACGCGCTCGCATCTGGCGACGCGCGGCTGCCTAGTTCGCTTTCGAGGCGGTGCACAATGTCCTGCGAACGCTGAATCAGGCGTTGCACCTCGTTCAACTCGCTCTGCGTTCGCTCATGGCGCAGGGCGAGATATGCCGCCACCCCTACGCCTACTATGGTGGCAACAGCCAGTCCCAACCACAGCCCGAAACGGTTTTTACCCATCGCGTGCCTCACTTTTGGGTTACAGCTCGTAGCGTTTCTCGCCGCCGGTCTCTTTGGACTTGAAGATGCGCTTCACGAAGGAGATGAGCTCCATCGGGTTAAACGGCTTCGTCAGGTACAGGTCTGCGCCAGACTGCCAACCACGGAACACATCCGCGTCCTGTGCCTTCGCGGTCAGCATGATAACTGGCAGATCGCGCGTTTCGGGGTTCTTGCGCAGGGTCTGTAGCACCTCAAAGCCGTCCATGTACGGCATCATCACGTCTAGCACCACCAGGTCCGGTTTTTCGGTAGCCACTTTCTCCAGCGCGTCTTTCCCATCGGCGGCGGTGATGACCTCGTATCCGTGCCGCTCCAGATTGACCTGCACCAGGCGACGAATGTGCGGTTCGTCGTCCACCGCGAGAATCTTGTATTTGCGTTCCATGAGTCGCGCCTTTCCTCCTCTATCCTCCCGTCAGGCTTGTGTGCCCTCGTGTTCGCTCCCTAATCATGCTATCATACCTCTCGGCAGATTGTCAACCAATTTGTATAGTAGAGATATGTATGCTACTGTCCGCTTCTGGCACGCGCCACCTGCTGCAAGGCGTCCAGATGCTTCTGGCGACACTCTGCCAGCGTGGGTTTCCACGACGTTTGCAGGAAGCCCAGCAGCTTCTCCGACGGAATGTTCTGGCGACAAAACTGCACGGTGCGCCCGAAGTTCACATCGTTCGACCAGTTGCTGCCGGTAGGTATCTGGTCGAAGCCGTGTTGAGACAGTTCGATATAAGCGCGCACCGCTACCTCCTGTTTGTCGAACCCCTCCCCGTAGTACCAGTTGCTCTGCACCACCGAACGCGGCATGTTCTGCAAGAAGACTTCGGGATGATGCCAGTAGTAATCCGACCATATCCACGCCCGCACGTTGTGCCGCTCCACCTGCTCTACGAGAAAGCGAAAGTCCTCCCACCAGAGCTCATGCTGGCGTACGACCGCGTAGGCGTAATGCCGCTGGTGCTCCCATGTTTCCTCGTCCATGCCCAGGTGGAAGAAGCGGGGCTGCTCAAAGAGTTCAACAACCTCTTTAATCAGGTCGCGGCAGACGGCGTAGTATCGTGGTGTGGATACGCAGCGAGAGTACTCGCCCAACCAGGCATCATGCGCGGTGGAGAAATTGAGTTTGGGAATCGGCTCCAGTCCTTTATCCCGAAGGCGTTTCAGTTCTCGCTTCAACTTTGTCGTACTCCACGCACCCTGTACAGCGATTTCTGGATGGGAACGGTATTTCACTCCGTCACCGAGGTCTATCACCACCATGTTCACCCCGGCACGAGGCATTTCTTCCAGAAGCGAGTCCCACAACTCCTCGTCGAAGCGCAGGCGGGGGCTGTAGACGCCGTAGTCGCCCCATTCTTGAGCCTTGCGGTCGCACCACATATTGTAGCTCAGATGCATCAGGTATGCCCAGATGGTAGTTTGGTCGGTCACTGGTCACTCCCCCTCGCGACGCTGTTTTCCTCTGCTTCTCCACGCAAAAAGGCTTCTCCTGCTTGCGCAGGAACACCCGAAACACGACACGAATACTAAAACGCTTAAGTCACCCATGAGGAGGTTCGCTGTGGACGAAAAAAGCTGGGTGGTGCTTCTGTTACTACTGGTTGTCACAGCAGGTTGTAGCGCCCAACCTCCTGTTCCGCGCCAGACCGCTCAGACAGGGCTGGTATGGGTATGGTGGGAAGGTGAGAAACCATCGGCAACCAACTTCCCCGAACGCCACTCTTTTGAACCCGCCAATCCGCAGGAGGCGAGTGTGTTATCGGAAGGCAAGTGGATTGGCGCGGACGGCAACTATGGCGGTAAGAGGCTGTTCCTGGAGTACGAGGTCAAGGTGCCACAGACGGGCAACTACTTCTTCTTCGCCCGCAAGTTCTGGAAACACGGTCCTTTCCGCTGGCGATTTGACGACGGCGGGTGGCAGATTTGTGACCGCGATGTATCGCTGCTGGACGAAGCGCCGTTGCGTCCGCTGCTGGTAGCGAACTGGGTATCGCTGGGGCAGGTCAAGCTCACCGCGGGAACACACCGCCTGCGCATCGAGGTGTTGCAAGAGGAGGGCGCAGTGTGCTTTGACGCCTTCCTGCTCACCAGCAGCTATATCATCCCACGCGGTAAGCTGAAACCAAATGAGCGGTACAATCTCGCCATGGATGGATGGTTCGCCTTTGAACCCGAGCCGGATTCCTTTCGCCCTTCCCCCATTGACCTGCGCTTCCTGAACGAGAAGTTCGCAGGCGAGAACGGCTGGATTGCCGTTAAGAGCGGGCAGTTTATCCACAGCAAAACGGGCAAACCGGTGCGCTTCTGGGCGGTGAACGCCGGTCCCGACATCATTCGTATGGATAAAGCGTCGGTGGACTACCTCGCCCGCCATCTGGCGAAATACGGGGTCAACATGGTGCGGATGCACGGTGGCGTGTGGAAGGAAGATAACTTCCTTGAGGTGGACCGCGACTATCTGCACCAATACTTCTACTTCATCGCCGCTATGAAGCGCCAGGGTATCTACTGCACCCTGTCCATCTACTTCCCTCTCTGGATACGCCTGAAGCCCGAGGATGGATTCGGCGATTATAACTGGCAGCATCCATTCTCCATGCCGTTCTTCAACAAGCGGTTTCAGCAGATTTACCGGGGCTGGTGGCGAGAGCTGATGACTACCCCCAACCCGTACACGGGCGTCGCCCTTAAAGACGAACCGGCGGTGGCGATGGTGGAGCTGATGAACGAGGATTCGTACTTCTTCTGGACGTTCACCCCCTACCAGAACATCCCAGCTCAGCAGATGGAGATTCTGGAAAAGGAGTTTGGGAACTGGCTGAAGGTGAAGTACGGTTCATTGGGGGCAGCGTTTGCCGCCTGGGGAGGCAACCGTATTCGCGGAGACGATGAGTCTGCCGGGCGTGCTGGCTTTATGGGCTTGTGGGAGATGTTCAGCCAGCGCAACAAGCGCGCTCAGGACACTGCTGAGTTCCTCGCCAAACACCAGCGAGCCTTCTTCCAGCAGATGCGAGACTATTTGAAAAAGGAGCTGGGCTACAAGGGGCTGGTGCAGGCATCTAACTGGATTACCGCTAACGCGCAGATACTGGGTCCGCTGGACAAGTGGAGCAACGCTGTGTGCGACTATATGGACCGGCATGGCTATTTTGGCGGACCGCACGAGGGCGAACGCGCGGGTTGGTCGTTGAGCGTGGGCGACCGCTACGACGATGCCTGTGCCCTGACCGAGGTCGCAAAGGGTTCCCTGCCGTTGATGGACGTTATCTACAACGGTTTGCCCTCCATCATCAGCGAGGTGAACTGGACGCCGCCCAACCGCTTTCGTGCGGACTTCCCCTTCCTGTTCGCCACGTATGGCTTGCTCCAGGGCACGGATGGCGTGTATTTCTTTGCCCTGTCCGGTCCCAGCTGGCAGCAGGTGCTGAGCAAGTTTTCTATCCAGACACCCGTTGTCATGGGACAGTTTCCCGCTGACGCGCTAGTGTACCGCCTGGGGCTGGTGCAGGAGAGCCAGCCGGTGGTGGAAGCCAATCTGAAACTGCAAGACCTGTTCGCGTTGAAAGGCGCACCCGTTTCACAACCGATGAATCTGGACGAGCTGCGCGCACGGGACATCCCTGCCGGACAAACCGCGCAGGTGCAGCAACTGGAGGCGATAGACCCGTTATCACACCTGGTGGGCAAGGTGCAGATGAACTTCGTGGAACGGGACATCCTTTCACGCCTCGCCGACGTCTCACGCTATATCGATCGCAAGGGCAGTAGGGTACGCAGTATCACGGGCGAGCTGCTGTGGGACTACGGGCGGGGGCTGGTGACCGTCGACGCGCCGAAGGCTCAGGGGGTGTGCGGTTTCCTGCAAAGGGCGGGTACAGTCACCTTGCGCGAAGTGACCATCGCTTCGCAGATGGAGTACGGCACGGTCTTGCTGGTGCCGCTGGACGGGCAGCCCCTTCGCACGTCGCGCAAGATGCTCCTGCAGGTGATGAGTGAGGATACCAACTACGGCTGGAGTGCGCCCGGCACAGGCAAGCGCGAAATCAAAAGCCTCGGCACCGCCCCAATCAACGTGCGGCGGTTCAGCGGTATCGTTACCTTCACCCGACCCGACGCCAAGCAGCTGAAGGTGACCCCGCTGGACTGGAACGGCTACCCCACAGGCAAACCCTCTGCCGGCGGTAGAATCACCCTGCAGCCAACGGTAATGTATTACCTGATTGAACGTTAACCTCAAGACATGCTATAATATGGGCGGAGGTGAAGCACGATGGCGATGACAACCCAACCAGCCTCCGCCCGTCCCCTGCCTCAGGGCAAAGTCAGCTACGAAGAGTTTCTGCAGTGGCTGGACGAAGACACTTGGGCGGAATGGGTAGATGGAGAGGTGCATATCATGAGCCCCGTTAGCGGCGAACACCAGATGGTCGTCATCTATCTGGCGGCTCTGCTTACCAACTATGTCAGTACCCAACAAATCGGTACCGTACTGGGTGAGCCTTTTCAGATGAAGAGTGGTCCGGACCTACCCGGACGCTCACCAGACATCGTGTTTGTCTCAGCCGGTCGTACGCACCTTATCCGAAGACACTTCTTAGAAGGTGCGGCAGACCTGGTGGTAGAAGTTATCAGCCCCGAAAGCCGTGCCCGCGACCGCGGCGACAAGTACTATGAGTATGAGCAGGCAGGCGTGAGGGAGTACTGGATCGTGGACCCTGACCGCAAGCAGGTAGAGTTCCACGTGCTCACCCCACAGGGCATGTACCACCCCGCCTTCGTCGGTAGCGAGGGCGAGTATCATTCCACTGCCGTTGAGGGGTTCTGGATACGGGTAGAGTGGTTATGGCGACGCCCGCCCATGCAGGAAGTGCTGAAGGCGTGGGGATGGTTTTAAGGAATCTACCTCCACCCCTTATATCCTATCTTCTCCACCGGTATTGGTCGGAAGCCCAGCTTCCATGCGGGCGAGTCGCGGCGCAGGCGATAGTCGTCCCTCTCAGGCGCGACGAACAGCGGGTCGGCAACCAGCGAGTGAGCGTCAAAGCCCCCTCTCAACCACTCCTCGAACGTGCCGAGCGGCGTGATACGGCGGTTTATCCCCCGCAGGTCTGTGCCGCGCAACCAGTAGAGGTTATAGTCCCACTCGGTGAAGCGGTCGCGCCGGTTATCCCATGAGAAGATGAGCGTGGATTCGGGTTTGGAGTAGACCACGATGTTGCGCACGAAGCGGTTGCCCTGCATGAAGTCGTCGCGCGGCTGCAGGCGAATCTGCTCTACCGAAGCGTCTACGAAGATGTTGTTCTCAAACAGGTTGTTTTTCCCGCCATGCACACAGATACCCCCGTTCACCGTACGCGCCACGATGTTGCCCAAGACGGTGGTGCCACTGCTGTAGTCGTCCAGATAGATGCCCCACGTGAAGTAGGGCGTGACGATTTTGCCCTCCGGCGTGCTTATCATGCCCACCGAGTCCAGAATCAGGTTGTAGCGGATGACGTTGCCGGTATCCTGCTGGTCTCTGCCCAGCGTTTCTATCGCGCCGGTGTCGTTGGTCTCCAGGTTGGTGCGGCGCAGGTCGTTGTACTCCACGATGTTGCGGTGTGACTGGCGTGTGGGGTCCAGTGTCTTGAGCGAAATGGCGTAGCGAGGGGTATCCCATATCGTGTTGTGTGCGATACGGTTGTCGCTGCCCGTAATGACATACACGCCCGCTACGTGCTTGTATACCAGCCCCAACCGCTGCATGATGTTGCCCGCGATGTGGTTGCGGCGTGGCTGGCTGGCGTTGTCGCCGACGAGGATAACACCCCCCTGCCCCACGTCCTCCACATGGTTTTTCACAAACTGGATGCGCTCGCTGCGCTCTTCCAGCCGTAGCGCGTAGCCGCCCGTCCAGCGGAAGGTGCAGTCGGACACCACGCAGTTGCGCACACCCGACATCCATATCACCGCGTCGGCGGGCATGTAGTAGTTGGTGGTGAGGGTGTAGTTGGTGTCCATGAAGGTAAAGCCTTCGAGACGAAGATGTTCTACCCACCGGTTGTGCTCCGGCTCACCTTTCAGCACAATCAGACGGTCTAACCGCGCCAGCACGGCGGGTTCTGTGGGAGGCGTATCGCGCTCGGAAAGGTAGAGCAGCTCGCCCTTTTCCCTGTCCAGATACCACTCGTTGGGGGCGTCCAGAGCATCGCGTACCCCTTCGATGAAATAACGGTTGCCGAGGCGGATGTCGTCGGTATAGCCGTCGGGCGGGAGGAGAACCTTGCGGGTATCATAGTCTATCCGCACGATAGGAGCAATGGCGTTCACCCACCCCCATGCGGGGAAGATATGCAGTTCTGCTCCGGATGTATCTTCCCAACGCGGGATGTCGCCCTCGCGAAACACCAGATACTCGCGCGAGCCTGCTGGTTGTGTTGTCGCAACAGTAACCTCTTTGCCGAGTGCCTCCTCGCAGGCTTCCGCCTGAATCAAGAGTAGATGCCCTGTCTTCGGTTTATCGAGACGAAACGCGCCCCACCATTCGTAGTCCCCTATCGCTTGCTCGGGGTTCCAGTCTGCATCCTGCACCAGCGCAAGCGCGTCCATGTTCAACCCACCGCCCCGCAAGTTCCTCCAGCGCAGCACGCGCTCCCCTGCTTGCAGCTGCAGGTCAGCAACATGAGACCACCGGAAGTTGCCCCATCCGCCTGTGTTGGGCAGGTTTGTGAGAGGTATCGGCTCGCCGTCGTCTATCTGAATCGCGCACCGTCCGCTCATGTCGGAAGCGTCGCCTGCGTTGTCGGCGCCGTAGCGCATCCAGAGGCGATACGTACCGGTTTCAGGTATGCGAATACGCCATGCCAGCGCATCGCCCGGATTGTGGATGTTGCCCACGCCCTGCCCGAAGACCCCGCGCTCCCACCGTTCGCCATGAAAGTCGGCGAACAACCAGCCGCCGGTTCGTGGGTTGCGAGGGTCAAAGTTGGGATGGCGGGCACGTATCGCCCAGCGGTCGCCCAGACGTAATAGACGCGGTACCTCGCCCCTCTTCACCGAATCCGGCACGCGTACCAACCACAGATTGTCCTTTACTCTTCGCCAACCGGAGAGAGGTACTCCCCCGCTGAGCACAACGGTTGCTCCCTTCGCAGCGCGATAGGTGATGGGAGCATCGGCGGTACCGGAGTCATCCGGCGTGAACACCAGCGGCTCGTGCAGGTAGTAGATTCCGCTGCCGACCACCACCTCTATCGGTTGGCGCAGACCTCGCGCTTTGAGTTCCCGCACCGCCTGCTGAGCGCGGCGCAGGGTGGCAAAAGGTCCGTCTGTTCGTTGCGCGTTAGGGCGGACCAGCCTGCCCGACCACGAGTCGTTGCCCCGTGGAGAAACGTAAAATCGCACGGGGTCTGCGTGAGCGGTTGATAGCAGCCCTGCCATCATTACAAGCAACACCATCCAGTTCATTGTCGTTTTCGCTCATCCCTTGATAAGGATTTAACACCTGCCGCGGGTTTCCTCTACAGTGCCCCTGCTCCTTCAGCCAGCGTCTCCTTCAGCCTCTGTGCGTCCGCGCGGATTTTGTTGCCCTCGGCATCGGTGATATAGAAGACGCCGACCGCCTTGCCCGCCCAGGTGCTGAGCTTGGCGCTATGGATGTTCCAGCCCAGTTGCGACAGCGCGCGGCACACCCAGTACAGCATCCCGATGTGCTCGGTGGTGCGCACCTCGATCACGGTGAACTGTTCCGACAGGTCATGGTGAATGACTAGGCTCACCAGCTCGGGACGGGTTTGTTCCACACGCCTGCGTCGCTGGAGCAGTTCCATCACCGACATCTCACCGGTAAGCACCGCCACCATGTGCTCTTCTATCTCCGCTCGCTTAGAGGGCGGTATCGGGCGTCCGCGATAATCCACCCACAGCGTGTCCAGCGCGATCTTGATTTCACCGGAGCGCGTAAACACGTTCGCCGCGTGCACCGCTATCTGTCCGGCATAAAGCACCCCCGCGATTTTCGCCAGAAGACCGGGCTCCGGGTCGTCAATCGCACAGACGGTCAGTTCGGTCACCGAGGCATCGGGCGGGGTTTGAAATGCCAGCTGCGGCACGCCTTTAATCGCCTCTTGCACCATGCGGATATGCAGGCCGATCTGCTCCTGCGGTGTATTCAGCAGATAGGTTGCAGGCATCTGGTTCAGGTGGCGGGCAACCAGGTCCTCCGGCAAGTTTTCCAGACTCAGCTCCTTCGCCAGCCGGCGACGAAACCGCCCGATGTCTGGCGGGGCGTGCTCCACCGCTTCCGATGCCATCAGAAATCGCTCTGCTTTGCGATGCAACTCACGCAGGAAAGCGGCTTTGACCTCCGTCCACTGCCCACTACCCACCGCATGGGTATCAGCATACGTGAGGATATACAGCATGTTCAACCGCTCCACGGTATCCACAATGTGCACAAAATCGCGTATGGTTTCGTCTAGATTCAGGTCACGTAGACGCGAGGTTTCCGCCATCAGCAAATGGTGCTTCACCAGAAAGACGAGGTCGGCGATAGCGTCTTCGCTCAAATACAGCCTTCTGCCCACCTCTCGCGCCATCTGTGCCCCCGCTTCGGCATGGTCTATCTGCGGGTTCGCTTTGCCTGCGTCGTGCAGCAGCGCAGCGAGATACAGTATCTCCCGATGCGGTGTCTCCTGAAAGATGCGCCGGTAGTCGGCGTAGTTGGGGTCGGTCATTGTGTTCAACGCCTCAATGTTCTCTATCACGCGCAGGGTGTGCTCGCCTACCGTGAAATCGTGCGACGGGTCGTAAGGAATCAGCGCACGGGTCGCCTCGAACTCAGGCAGAATCCAACCCAGCACGCCGGTATCCGCCATCTGCCGTAAAGCACGCGCGACCCCTGCCGGCGCACGGAGGATGGAAAGGAACGTCTCCGCGAGGTGTTTGGGGTCGTGAGTGGTCGGTTTCTGCTGAACGGTTTGCCTCATCAGTCTTTGCAGAGGCACGCTGAGGTTCAGTTCGTAATCCTGCGCTAGTCGCACTGCCCAGACCATCCACACGGGGTCCTCACGCTGCAAAAGGTTGTGGGCCGGGATTACCTCTTTGCGCTCGCAATCCAGTCCGATGCCTAGCACATGCCGTCCCTGTTCCACACGTTGTATCACCTCTTCACAGATGCAGTGCGCAGTAGCGGCATGAAGATAGTAGTCCTGCATGAACTGCTCTACTGCAGGCGACTGGTCACGTGAGCGGTATCCTAAACGCGCCGCGATTTGCTCCTGCTTGGCTGCCGTAAGAACGTCCCGTTGCTCTCCAGCCAGAACGTGCAGATGATTGCGCACACGCAGCAAGAACTCCTGCGCTTGCATCAGGCGGTTCGCCTCCTCGGGCGTTAGCCACTCGCGAGATACCAGCTGCTCCCAACCTCCCGCCGTGGGTAGACCAGCCGAGCCCGCCGCCAGCCAGCGCACCAGATGAATATCGCGAAGCCCGCCTGCTCCCTCCTTGACGTTCGGCTCCACCAGATAGGGCGTGGTGCCGTAGCGGGCGCGTATCTGGCGTCGCTCCATGATTTTTCGGAACAGGAAGTCGGTGGGGTTGAAGTGTACCCAGAACTCTTCCAGAAACCGTGCGAAAACATGACGACTCCCCACCACTAACCGGGCGTCTACGAGGGTAGTCTGGGTCGTATGGTCCAGCGTCGCGCAGTCCTCAATCAGCCGGTAGGCATAGCCTACCTTCAGCCGCCCGTACTCCATCATCACGTCCATCAGCAGGCGGAACATCTCGCGGATGATGCGGTCGGTGGTCGCATCGCCGTCACGGTCGGGGATAAAGGTGATGTCGATATCCGAATGCGGCGACAGCTCCATGCGCCCATATCCGCCGGTTGCTGCGACAGCAATTTGCGGCAGATGCGCGACATGTGCACGCTGGATGGCGAGTTGAAACAAGCGGTGCACCACAGCGTCAGCAAGAGCGGTGAAGGAGCGGCAGGCATCCAGTCCGTCGTGCGGTGGCTGAATCTCGTGCATTAACTGTTCGCGCTGCTGCGTAATCCACTGCCCTATCTCGCGGGCCTCTTGCATCTCAGCCAGTGCCTGCACCCAGTCCTCGCGCAGGTGAAGGGCGATGATGCTTCCGCTGGAGGGAGCAACATGTACATCTTCCTGTGCCGTTATCGGCACGTTCTGCGTTTTGGATTTCAAACGGCTCATCTTTCACTCCGAGCGCCACAAGATAAACAGTCCCCCGGCGGCGAACAGCGCGTTTGGCGCCCACGCAGCAATCGCCGCAGGCAAGAACCCCTGATTGCCCAGAAGCCGCGCCAGCAGCAGGGTATTCCAGAACAGGAATACGAGGATAATCGCCAGCAATACTCCCATAAAACTGCCTGCACGCGCAAAGGTCAACGCTAACGGCGCGCTGCACAGGGCGAACACAGCGCACGCAAAGGGAATGGAGTACTTGAAATAGTACCCCACCCACAGTCGCGTGGCAGGCAAACCAGCCTTTTCCAGCTCCTGTGCCTGGCGGCGCAGGTCCGCCGCGTTGGTTTCCTCCGGTGTCGGTGGACTAAGCAGTTCCTCCAGCGCTACTCTCAGGTTAATGGTGATTTCTCCGGTGGTGCGCGCATCCACCGCAAAGCCATCCTTCCCGTAAATGTGCACATGCGCGTCGTAGAACCGCCATATCCCGTCGTCGTAGACCGCACGCGGCGCCAGTATCGTCCGCGCGTAGCCGGATACGGGCATCTCCCACACCTGCACATCCCGCAGCTCCGCCCGGTTGCCCCGCACGCTTTCCACCATGCCGATATAGAAAGCGTACTCGCTTACCTTGAACACCACGTTGGAGCGGAACAGCGGCGCAGTTTGCATCAGCAGGATACGATCGCGCACCCGACGAAACTGCCGTTCCGCAAGGGGAACCACCGACTCCTCAAGCCAGAAGTTTACCACAGAAATGACCATGCCTGCTACCAGCAGAGGCAAAAAAATGCGCCAGAGGCTGGCTCCGGCATTGCGCAACACCACAATCTCGGAGTCTCTTGCCAGGCGATTTACCGCCAGCGACACCGACAGCGCCGTCGCCACCGGCAGGGTCAGCACCAGCAGGAAGGGGGTGTGGTAGATAATCATCTGGGCGACGGCGAGCACCGGCACACCTTTGGAGAAGAGCACCTCCGCATAGAAAAACAGCATGTTGCCGATGAGCATCAGCACCACAGCCAGCGTGCCCGCTAGGAAGGGCACCAGCAGCTCCGATAGCAACATGCGGTCTATCAGTTTCATTCTTCCACGCGAATGGTGTTACACACGTCCATCACAACAGGTAATCGTCGAATCTCGGCGGTAGCATGGCGTATCGCGCCTTCCTGCGCGCGGTGGGTAATCCATACTATCTCCGCCTCTTGTGGATTAACCTGCCTCTGCACCACCGAAGAGATACTGATGTTATGAATGCCAAACACCCCTGCCACCTGCGCCAGCACGTTCGGGCGGTCCTGAACGCGCATTCTGACGTAGTAGCTGGTCTCGATTTGCTCAATCGGTACCACGTAGCGCTGGTCAAAGCAGGTGCACCCCACCCGCCCAGTGGAACCGAAAAGCAGGTTGCGTGAGACGTCGATAATATCCCCTACCACTGCGCTACCCGTCGGCAGGCTGCCCGCGCCGCGCCCGTAGAACATCACATCACCTACGGCGTCACCGCGCACCATAATAGCATTGTACACGTCACGCACACTTGCCAGCGGGTGCGACAGCGGTAACAACGCAGGATGCACGCGCACCTGAACCGCCTTCGCCGAAACCTCCTGTGCAATCGCTACCAGCTTCACTGCATAACCCAACCGCTGTGCCCATTCCATGTCGGCGCGGGTAATCTTCGTGATGCCTTCGCAATACACATCATCCACCTTCACGCGGGCGGTGAAGGCAATCGAAGCAAGAATGGCAATCTTGTACTGGGCATCATGCCCGTTCACGTCCGCGCTGGGGTCGGCTTCCGCGTAGCCCTGCGCCTGCGCCTCTTTCAGCGCGTGGTCGAAGTCGCTACCCTCTTCTGCCATCTTCGTCAGGATATAGTTCGTGGTACCGTTGACAATGCCCATCACCCGCTCGATACGGTTGCCTGCCAGTGCGTTCTTCATCGGCTGGATGATAGGGATACCGCCGCCTACACTTCCTTCAAAGGCGAAGTCCAGCTGACACTTGCCCGCCGCCATCATGATGTCCGCCCCCTCTTTGGCGAGCAGCTCCTTGTTGGCGCTGACCACCGGCTTGCCGTTCTCCAGTGCGCGCAGCACGTACTCCTTGGCAGGATGCACGCCGCCGATGAGCTCTACCACAATGTCTACCTGCGGGTCGTCGATCACCTCATAGGCGTTGTTTGTCAGCAGAGAACGGTCTACCGGCACGCGGCGGGGTTTGTGAATATCTCGCACGGCGATTCGGCGGATTTCCAAACGCGCTCCGATTTTGCGCTCAATGCTATCGCGGTTGCGCCGGAGCACCTCTACCGTTCCCGACCCCACCACACCGAGCCCCAAGATACCCAGCTGGATGACCTCTTTGCTCACGCGACCTCCTCCTCCGGCTCCAGACGGAAAAGCACGGCGCCCTGTTCCACCAGCTGCCCGCTCTCCGCGCAGACCTCCACAACGCGCCCCGACCTTTCCGCCGGAACCTCGTTGAATACCTTCATGGCTTCAATCAGGCAAACGATTTGCCCCTCCTCCACAAAGTCGCCGACCTCCACGTACGGCGGAGCATCCGGTGACGGCGCGTGATAGAAAACTCCGGTCATCGGGGCGCATAAGTCCACGAGCTTTGCCTGCGAAGTGACACCGGGAGTTTTGGGCGGCAAGGAGACAGGCAACGACATACCTTCAGGCGTCTCTACCGGCGTGCCTTCTCGCCGGATGAGAATGCGCAACCCGTCCTCCTGCCACTCCAGCTCCGAGAGATGGAACCGCCTCGCTAGCCGCAGCAACGTCTCCGTTTGGGCTATCTCATCGGTCACCATGCACACCTCACGCTACTGAGTCACCTCGGGGGCTCTCCCGATGGTTATCGACAGGCTCACTTCCTTGCCGTTCCTCCAAACGGTCACCTCTACGCGGTCACCCGGCTTTCTGCTCATAATTTCTTCCAGCAGCTCCTGTGTGGAGTGAATCGGGCGATTCCCAAAACGACGGATTACATCGTCCGCCCGCAGCCCTGCTTTGTCTGCAGGACTGTCCGGCACCACTTCATTGACAGCCACGCCGTTCAGGTCGGGTAACCGCACACGCTTCATCAGCGAGGGGCGCACTGCGTCGAAATAGACGCCAATCCACGGTCTTGCCCGCTTGACCGTCCCGCCCTGCACGAGAATGTCACGCACCACCTTCTTGACGTGGTTGATAGGGATGGCAAAACCGATGCCTATCGAGCCCCCTCCCGGCGGCGCAGCGATAGCGGTGTTGATTCCTATCAGCTGTCCATGAATATTTGCCAGAGCACCCCCGGAGTTGCCCTGGTTGATGGCGGCATCGGTCTGGATAGCCACCTCCAGATACCGCCCCTCCTCTACCACCAGCTTGCGCCGGTTCAACGCACTGATGACGCCAACGGTGACGGTACTGCCCAATCCGAGCGGATTCCCTACGGCGATTGCCCAGTCACCCACGCGCAGTTTGTCGGAATCGCCCAGCTCGGCGGTAGGCAAGCCGCGAGCGTCTACTTTGATGACGGCGATGTCGGACTGTTCGTCTGCCCCCACAGGCTTTCCCAGAAAGCGTCTGCCGTCCGCCAGCGATACCACAATCTCATCCGCGCCACGCACCACATGGTGGTTGGTGATGATGTATCCGTCGGGACTGATGATAACACCTGAGCCGGAGCCACGCATCGCTTCCTGCTGACCGAAGAAGTCTTCCAGTCTTAGCGAACGGCGCGGGCGCATGAACGTGTCGATGTTGACCACGGCAGGCTCGATGCGCGCACTGGCGTTAGCCACTGCCTCTGCGCCGGGCACACTGCCCACCGGTCTGGCGGGCGCATCCAGCGTAGCCAGCACCAGCTGTCTGGATGGGGACGGCGGCTGGTATCCCATCCAGCGCAGGATAAGCGCACACGCGGCAAAGCCAAACACGAACGCGATGACCGTGCTCCAGGGTTTGGACATTTGCCCTCACCGCCTCACTTCCGGCAATTGGCGCATCAGGCTAACCATCTCTATCGCGCTGATGGCGGCATCACCGCCTTTATTGCCAGCCTTAGTGCCTGCACGCTCTATTGCCTGTTCGATGTTATCGGTTGTCAGCACGCCGAAGGCGATGGGTACACCAGACTCCAGCATACTCTGCGCAATGCCCTTCGCTGCCTCCGCCGCGATGTATTCGAAGTGAGGGGTATCTCCGCGAATCACACAGCCGAGGCAGATGACCGCGTCGTACTGCCCGCTGCGCGCAAGACGCGCCGCCACCAGCGGGATTTCCCACGAACCCGGCACCCAGGCGACCTCCACATCGCGCTCGGTGTCCACACCGTGCCGCGCCAGTACATCCAGCGCGCCTCCCAGTAATCTGGAGGTGATGAACTCGTTGAAACGGCTCACCACAATCGCAAAGCGAAACCCTGTGGCGACCAGCTGTCCTTCATACGTTTTGGGCATGGCAAACAGTACCCTCCGGTTCCTCTTCCACTACCTGTCCGTCCTCTTCGGGCAGGATATGTCCCAGCTTCTCCCGTTTGGCGCGCAGGTAGTGCTTGTTGTAAGGAGTGACGGTTCCCACAATCGGCACGATCTCCACAATCTTCAGACCATACGCCTCCAGTCCGATGCGTTTGGTGGGGTTGTTGGTCATCAGGCGTATCTGCTTGAGACCAAGGTCTGCCAGTATCTGCGCCCCGATGCCATAGTCACGCTCGTCAGCATGAAAGCCTAGCTCGATGTTGGCATCTACCGTGTCCAGCCCCTGGTCCTGCAGGGCGTAAGCCCGCAGTTTATTCAACAGACCGATACCGCGCCCCTCCTGCTGGATATACAGCAGCACACCGCGCCCCTCCTCGGCGATTTTGTGCAGGGCGATTTCGAGCTGGCTTCCGCAGTCACACCGCAACGACTCCAGCAGGTCACCCGTCAGGCAGCTGGAGTGCACCCGCACCAGCGTGGGTTTGCCGTCGGAAACATCCCCCATCACCAGCGCAACGTAGGGATTGGGGTCTACCGTGCATTCGTAGGCGTGAACGGTGAAATTGCCGTAGCGAGTGGGCAGTTTGGCTACCGCCACTTTGTTCACTAGCTTCTCGTAGCGACGCCGATAGCGGATGAGGTCTTCGATGGTCACCAGACACATATCGTACTGACGTGCCAGTTCGAGAAGCTGCGGCACGCGAGCCATCGTGCCGTCCTCGTTCATAATCTCGCAGATAACGCCTGCCGGGTACAGCTCGGCCAACCGCGCGAGGTCCACAGCGGCTTCGGTGTGTCCGGCGCGTCGCAGGACGCCACCATCCACAGCGCGGAGCGGGAACACATGCCCCGGCTTCTCGAAGTCCTCCGGGCGGGCGCGCGGGTCCACAAACAGGCGAACGGTCTGCGCCCTGTCGAAGGCGGAAATGCCCGTTGTGGTTCCGATTCGGGCGTCGATGGGTTCCATCATGGCGGTGCCATGTCTGGCGGTGTACCTGCTGGTGATAGGACCGATTCGCAGCTCGTCCAAACGTTGGCCGGTGGCGGCAAGACAAATCAATCCCCGACCATACTTCGCCATGAAGTTAATGGCTTCGGGGGTCACCTTTTCCGCCGCAATGACGAAGTCGCCCTCGTTCTCGCGGTCTTCGTCATCTACCACGATGATTATCTCCCCACGCTTCAGCCGTTCGAGAGCTTCCTCGATGGGGCAAAAGTCGCTCATAACTACCCTCCGGTGCAACCGGCTATGTTAATGATACCAGCACCTGTATCTTTCACGCAACCGTTGTTATGAAAACGGGGCGCGACGGAGCGCGCCCCGTGCTTGTCACAGATTTTTGTGCTACGCGGTTGTGCTTTGCTGAGGCTGGCTCGCCCGGAAGAACTGCCATACCATCCAGCCGACCACTGCCAGCCCTATCACCAGCAGCACCGCAAAGATGACAAACATCGCCCACTGGGGATTTACCGGCAGGGTGTTTACGTTCAGGTGCTCCCCCAGGAGCATCTGTCGAACGCGATGGCGCGTCACCGCCATCAACGTGACGGTCAGCGCAACCAGAACGGTCGCTCCTATCGCGCTGCGCTGTGCCGCCAGCAGGGCCAACACCGCCAGCACAACTCCCGCCCAAAGCACGACGGTATCCACCATGTTCATCCCCAGGAAGTTCATCATCACCCCCTGCGGCAGCTTCACCAGGAACCACAGCCCAACGGCGAACTGCAGCACCGTCGCGCCGACGAACCAACGCAAGCCGTAGCGCGTCGCTTCCGCAGACCACTCCGCATCGGTCTTCCGGTAGCCTGCTGCCAGTAGCAGGATACCCAACCCCGTCACCGCAAACGCGGCCACAACGAAGTGCAGGTAACGCGGGATAAGCGTCGGCTCCGACCAGTTCAGATTCAAGCCCGATGCGCTGGCAGCGTACATCTCCGCCCATTTAGCCGGAGAGATGCTCAGGGTGGCGTTGTGGGTAAACAGCAGACCGACGGCGAGAATGAACAGCGCGCTAATCCACGCGACCACGCCTGCCTTCGCACCAAGCCACTCCGGGCGGAACTGCACCAGATACAGCCCGTAGTACGCCAGCAACACCAGCAGTATCACCGACAGCCAGAACCATGCCATCAGCACCGAGGCGGTGTAGAAGGCTTGACCGTACAGCACCTGCACAAACAGCAGAGGTGCAATACCGAGCGTGATGGTCAACGACATGGTAACCGGCAACGCTCTGGACAGACGCTGGCTGAGCTTCGCGCAGAACTCGCTGTGCTTCGCGCGCCAAGTACTCAGCGCCAGCACCACACTACCCCCCAGTAGCAGGTTCATCGCCAGCACGTGCAGGATAAACGTGAACACCAGCAGTATCTGCAGTAACCACGCAGGAGCAGGCAGCCCTGCCGGGTCAGGTGGGGGAACCACAACTGGCATTTGTTTCCACCTCCTTCCCTACGGACGCGCCGCGGTCTGCTGCGGCGCATTGTTGAGGCTGTAAAGCCACTCTACCAGCGCTGTGCGTTCCTCATCATTACCCAGAAACGGCGGCATGTAGCCCTTCAGCTGGTCTAGTTTCTGTATCTGCATGTCCAGAAAGTCCCTCTCCCAGCCTTTCACCGCAAACTTGATGCCGTTGAAGCCGTTGACGGTATGGCACGATTGACAGGAAAAGCGAAATACCTTCTCGCCCATCACCAGCGGATTGTGCCTATCCTGCTCGGTCAATAGTGCCCACTTCGCGGAGCCAAGCACTCCCTGTTCCCAGACCTTCTGTGTCTCTTCGGCACGTATCGCGTTGGAGTACATGTAGTTGTAGATGATGTAGGGCTTACGCACCGCCTCGCGCACCCACTCGGTCACTCCGGTAGTCATCAGCCCCAGCGCGACGATGACAAACGCAAAGGTCACATGGAACCGCCGCGGGAACAGGAAGGGTCCTACAAGCGTGGCTAGGAAGACGAAGGCGGAAAAGATGATGCTGGCGGCGGCAAACAGGGTGACCACCGGCGCACCACCCATTGAAATCTCTCGCGCCTGGTCAGGGATACGCGAGATGTACCAGATACCGCCAATCGGGATGATGCTCATGCCCACCAACACCCATTTGGAAGCGTACTTTACCACCTTTTCGCGCAGCGCTTCATCCGCTTCCGCCGAGGCGGTGATAAGGGCATACAACCCCGCCAGTGCGATGGTAACCGCCGTGCGCACCACCAACGAGGGCAACATCGAGGGGTTGAAGAAAGCATCTATGATGGAACCTGTCTCCGTCCATCTACCAGTGGTCAACATAAAGGTCAGGATGCCGTTAATCATGAGCAGGCTCAACCACGCACCCGCAAAGTAAATCCAGCCGACCGTCATGTGGGTTCGAGCATCCAGACGGTTCCAACCGTAGTAGTAGATGAACGCCGCCAGCAGCTCGATCACGAAGAACACCCATTCGATCGCCCACGCCCATACGAAGATATGGATGAGCGCAGAGGTGGCTGACGGGTGCACCAAGCCAATGGCCCACCAGATACCGACCCCGCTGACCGCACCGAACACCAGCACCACCAGAATGAAGAAGGTGCTGTGGCGTTTGAGGTACTCCAGCAGCGCGCTGTCTCCCTCCTGACGTGCCTTGCGTTCGGTGAGCACGAGAAACAATCCCGCACCGATGGCGAAGTGTGAGACAAACACGTGCAGGATGGCGATGGTGCCGATGAGCATCCCACCACCGATCAGGGGAATGTCCCAAAACGGGTACTCCATTCCTCACACCTCCTCCCCAATGAGATAAAAATCGTAATCGTTATCATTATAACATCATCAATCCAAACAAGTCAATAGATGGAATGTATTTTGCTGGATGGTCTTGTAGCATGGAATGTGAGAGGGAGGCTCCTGTCAAGCGGCTGCGGTTGTTTCCTCACAGTTGAAGTTGCTCCTTGTCAAACGAAGCCAGCCTGCACTGGCTGTGGAACTTTGTGGAGGGCGAGGCTCCCGCCGAGCCATAACTATTTTGCCGAGCAGGTCGCTGTGTTCGCAAACGCCCCTGCGGTGTTTGATAAACCTCACCCCCGTGCCCGCTCCTGCGAGGAGAGGGGAGTCTCGCCGTGCCCCCTCCCTTCTCCAAAAACTACCCTCAACAACCGAAAATAGAGAGTGCAAACGCTTTAGCGAGGTGACACACACGGATGTGGGCTTTCTTTGCCTATCTCATCGCGGCAACCGCGTTCTATACGATACTGGTCATGATTGCACAGCCTGACCCATACGACTCGGAGGCATGGGAGATGCCGGACGATGTTGAGCTGCCCATTACCACCGCCGAAGAAGAAGCGGAAACCTACCGCAAGGCTGCCTAAACGCCGCGCCTCCGGTAAGCGCGCAGGGAGACCGCCTGCATGTACGCACCCAGCAACATCAGCGAAAGGCACACCACGAAGCTGAGATGGAAGCCAAGCGCACGTAGAATGGGCACCGCAACAAACGGCGCAATCGTGCCTCGCACGCCCAGTAACATGCTGTGCAACGCCTGATACTGTGCCTCTTTGCCCTCCTCCGACAGGGTAAGGATAACGTTCAAATAAGCCAGTTCGATGCCTGCCCCAGCAACACCCTGCGCCACTGCTGCGGGTATCAAATGCCACCATGCCTCGGAGAACAGATACACTATAGGCATCAGGCACTGGATGAGGATATTCACCAGCGCAGTCCATAACGCACCATGCCTGTCCATAAAGTGTCCCCAGTACGCGAAGGCAATCACTGAAGAGATGGAGGCGACGTTCGTTAGAGTGGCTACCTGGGTGTTCGTCACGTGCAGGCGGTCTACCTGATACAGCGGATAGAGAGTGAACGCCACCAGATTGCCGAAGCCGTAAGTCATCACCGACGCAGCGAACCAGCGAAAGCCTCTATTCCGCTTCAGGATACCCACCGTCTGCAACCAGAAACCGAAGGCGGATACGCGCTCTTGCCTGGCAACCGGCGTAACAGACTCACGCACCGGCACGCGGCTGAAACACCATGCTCCCGCGATGCCGATAACCGCCGCCGCAGAGAAAACCCATTTGAACGGCACTCCCGAGTCCAGCAAGTGCCCCGCGACGAAGGAGACGACAAGCAGCGCGCTGTACGCGCCCATGCGCACCAGTCCCATCGCTCTGCCCCGCTCCTCGTCAGGGTAGATGTCCTTCATCAAGGAGGTGTAGGCGGGGCCCGAGATAGAGCCGATGACTTGCGCCATGCCGATTAACAACACAAACTGCCACGCCTGGGTAACCAGAAACATCCCGAAGAACAAGGCGCGGGCAAACGTCCACGAGTACACACAGAAAGGCATTTTGGACCTGCCCACCATCTGCCTCGCCCACAGAGGAGCCAGCAGACTACCGATGAAGGGCGCAGCTGTGAGCAGGCTGATTTCAAGGCGACTGGCGTGCAGGTCGGCGCGGGCGATGCGCATCACGAAGGGGAAAATCGCCCCCATGTAGATGCCGCCCAGCAACCCCGCCAGAGCATCCCACCGGTACGCGGGAATGACATGCGGAGAGAGTACCCGACCGACTATCCCCTCCCCGTTCAACTTTTCAGCCAACCGTGACAGCATTCCGGTTCCATTATAACACAGCCCCCCGTAAAGAACCCTGCAACCCTTGCCGATAATCCATACCGGTATCTCACACAGCACTTGAGATTTACAGGTGGAACAAGGCTCTATGTTACGCGGACTGTACATTGCGGCGTCGGGAATGCTGGCACAACAGGTGCGGCACGAATCCATTGCCAACAACCTCGCCAACGCCGATACCACCGGCTACAAGGCGGACGAGGCGGTGTTTCGCACCGCTCTGAATGGGGCAATCTGGCGACATCGCGACCCGCAAAAGGGCGCACCAACGCCGCAGGTGGGTAAGCTTTGCTTTGGCGCAGAGGTAGACGAAGTGGTCACCGACCTGCGTCCCGGAGCGATTGCGCCTACCGGGCGTCCGCTGGACGTGGCTATCGACGGTGAGGGCTTTTTCGTCATCAACACACCGCAAGGTGAACGATACACCCGCGACGGCGCATTTCGGCAGTCAGCGGACGGCACATTGGTAACAGCGGATGGGATGCCGGTACTGGGCATACGGGGCATCATCCGCAGTGCGAACGCGCCTCTGACCGTCGCACCCAACGGCGATGTACTGGCGGACGGGCAGGTGATAGACCGCTTGCGTATCGTGCAGTTGCAGAACGCTTCAAAAGAGGGCGCAAATCGCTTCGCGGGAAACGCACAACCACTGCAGCAGTTCAGCCTGCAGGTCGGCGCGCTGGAACGCTCCAACGTGTCTGTGGTGCAGGCGATGGTGGATATGATTGTGGCGATGCGTGCCTACGAGGCATCGCACCGTGCGGTTCTGGCGCATGATGAAACGCTGCAGAGAGCGGTAAACGATGTCGGTAAAGTGTAACATGAGGTTTTCGGCTGGACCGTGCGTGCGCCAGGCACGGAAGCCGATGATTGCCCCTGACCGACCGAAGGGGCACAAGGGATGACGCAAAACGTACGGAGGAGGTTTGCAGAAAATGATGCGGGCGCTTTTCACATCGGCGACCGGCATGGCAGCACAGCAGTTGCATCTGGATGTTATCGCCAACAACCTGGCGAACGTCAACACCGTCGGCTTCAAACGTAGCCGAGCGGACTTTCAGGACCTGCTGTATCAAACGCTTCGTCCCGCGGGTACTACCGCCGCTCGCGGCGCACAGGTACCTACGGGGCTCAACGTTGGACTGGGCGTGCGCCCTGTCTCTACTGCCACCATCTTCACCACCGGCACGCTGCAAAAGACCGACAACCCTACCGACATGGCGATAGAGGGCGACGGCTTCTTTAAGGTGCTTTTGCCCGATGGTACGGTGGCATATACTCGTGATGGCGCGTTGAAGCTAGACGTGCAGGGACGACTTGTGACCTCTGACGGCTACCCCCTGGAACCGGAAATTATCATCCCGCAGGATGCGCAGACGGTCACCGTCGGCAAAGACGGAACGGTTTCGGTGTTACGCGCGGGGCAAACAACACCCGATGAAGTGGGGCAAATCCAGCTGGCGCGCTTCGTGAACCCCAGCGGCTTACAGCATCTGGGGCAGAACCTGTACAAACCTACTGCCGCCTCCGGCGACCCGGTAGAGGGCGCGCCCGGCGAGCAAGGCTTCGGCACGGTCGCCCAGAACATGCTGGAGATGTCCAATGTGCAGATAGTGGATGAAATGGTGGCGATGATTATCGCCCAGCGCGCCTACGAAATCAGCGCGAAAGCCATCCAAACTTCGGATGAGATGCTGAATATCGCCAACAACCTGCGGCGGTAGAGGTGATAGCCGGTGAAACTGTCTGTCCTGACCATGATAGCAGTGGTGGCGACGAACGCATGGTGCACCCAGCAACCGCGCATTGAGCTGCGTGAGCTGAGCATTGTGAAGAGCGCGCAGTTCACCCTCGGCGACGTGGCGACCTTTGCAGGCATAGACGCCCAAACGCAGGCACGGCTGGCGGGCATCGTGGTGGGCACCTCTCCCCTGCCCGGTCTGGAGCGCGTTGTTCCATTGGAGCAGATTGCCACTCGCCTGCGCCAGCACAGTTTTCGCCCGGAGGCGTTTGATATCGTCGCCCCCCTGAAAATCGTGGTAAGGCGCGAAATGTATCCCTTCCGGGCGCAACAGGCAGTGGAGGCGGCTATCCACAGGCTGCGCGAAGCCACCTCTTTGCCGAATGAGGCACAGATAGCCTGTGAGACACCGCCCCGCGACCTCTCGCTGCCGAGCGACGAAGTGCAGGTCACCGCAGGCGAACCTCGTGCGCTGGGGGCAGGCTTGTATCTGGTTCCGGTCAAAATAGCCTGTGGTGGAGCCTCCCCTATCACGCTCAACGTGCGCCTGCGCGTCAGCCAGTGGCGCGAGGTGCTGGTAGCTACGCGGGCGATACGCACCGGCGAGGCGATAGAAGCCGATGCGGTGGCGGTTCAGCGAATCGCTATCGACACGGACAGCCCGGACCTGCTCACCGACCCCGCAGAGGTCATCGGCAAAATTGCTCGCCGTCCCTTCACCGCCGGACAGCCACTTAAGCGTTCAGCGGTAGACGAACCGGCTATCATGCGGCGCGGGCAGGACGTGAAACTGCTGGTTCAGCTCGATGGAGCGGTCATACAAACAAGCGCCGTGGCACTGCAGGACGGCAAAGCGGGCGCGCGCATCCGCGTGCAGGTCGCCGACACGCGCAAGACCCTGCTGGCTACTGTGATGGATGAGGAGACGGTCATTGTGCACATGCATTGAGATGGGGGTACAACGATGCGAACGTCCATGATAGGGCTAATCATCCTGTTGATTTGCGGATGCGTTGTGGCGGACTCGCTGTGGAAGGACGGCAACCGCAGTCTCTATGCCGACCGGAAGGCGGTCAAAGAGGGCGACCTGTTGACGGTGCTCATTTACGAGAGCACCACCGCCTCCAGTCGCGCCGACACCAAGACCAGCAAAAGCGACTCGGCGTCCACCAAGCCGGGTGTGGGACCGCTGTTGAACATGCTGCCGGAGTGGTCGCTCAACGGTAAGACTAGCTCGCAGACTTCGGGCAGTACCACCCGCAGCGGCAAACTGGTGGGCAAAATCAGTGTGGTGGTGAAGGAGGTTCTGCCCAATGGCAACCTGAAGGTAGAAGGCACGCGCACCGTCGGAGTGAACGGCGAGAGGGAGAAAATCGTGCTCACAGGCATCGTGCGACCGGAGGACGTCTCGGCGGAAAACACCGTCCCCTCCACGGCTGTCGCACAGGCGGAGATTCACTACGAGGGCAAAGGTCCGGTCGGCAACAAACAACGAGAAGGGCTCCTAACCAAGCTGCTCAAGTGGCTGTTCTAGTGAGGTGAAACGATGAAAACCACCAGCAACATGGTGTTCTGGCTGTTCATCTGCGCTGTGGTGGCATGGGCAACGCCTGACGTGCGCCTGAAAGACATCGCCCAGGTACAGGGCGCACGAGGCAACCAGCTTATTGGCTACGGGCTCGTGGTGGGGCTGGAAGGCACAGGCGATAGCAAAGGCACCCTGTTCACCACGCAGTCGGTCGCGAATATGCTCCAGCGTTTCGGTATCAGCGTGCCTGCTGGACAGATGAAGGTCAAGAACATCGCTGCGGTGATGGTCACCGCCGACCTGCCACCCTTTGCCCGAGAGGGGAGCCGCATTGATGTCACCGTTTCATCCATCGGCGACGCCCGCTCCCTGCAAGGCGGCACGCTGCTGCAGACCCCACTGATGGGGGTGGACGGCAACGTGTACGCGGTGGCTCAGGGACCGATTTCGGTGGGCGGATTTGGAGCTTCATCCGGTGGCTCCTCTCAGCAGAAGAACCACCTTACCGTCGGGCGGATACCAGCAGGAGCGGTTGTGGAGCGTGAAGTGCCTGCCAGTGTCGTGCGGGACAACAGCGTGCTGATTACCCTCAACACACCGGACTTCACTACCGCCGCCCGGGTGGCATCCGCTATTCGGCAGAAGTTTCCGCAGACCCTGCCCCGTGCACTGGACGCTGCCACTGTCAAAGTAGACCTGAGCGGCGAGGACAGAGAGGATGCGGTTACCCTTATCGCCGCCCTGCAGGAGATTACGGTACAGCCGGATACGCCGGCGCGGGTAGTGATTAACGAACGTACGGGCACGGTGGTATTGGGAGGTAATGTCACGCTCAGTCCGGCAGCAGTGGCTCATGGCAATCTGACGGTGCGCATCGAAGCCAAACCGCAGGTCTCTCAACCCGCACCGCTATCCGGGGGCACAACAGTGACAACCACCCGGCGGGATGTGAAAGTGACGGAACAGGCAGAGCGACTGATTGCTTTGCCAGAAGCGGTGACCGTTGACCAGATTGTCAAAGCGCTGAACATGCTGGGAGTTAGCCCACGCGACCTGATGTCCATTCTGCAGGCGTTAAGGGCAGCGGGTGCACTCCACGCGGAGGTGGAGGTGCAATGATACGGGTGCAGGCACGCGAGGACATAGACGACCAGCGGTGGCGGTTACGCGAAGCCACACGGCAGATGGAGGCACAGTTCTTGCACCATCTACTGCGCGCAATGCGTCGTACCGTACCCGCTGCGCAGCCCAGCTACGCCACGCAGATGTATACCGACATGATGGAGATGGCACTGGCGCAACAGTTAGCGCATAGCCACCAGTTCGGTCTGGGGAAGATGCTATACGACAAACTTAGCGCTTACCTACAAACATCCGAGAGGGTGACCGGAGGGAGCGACGATGAACAATCAGGATAGCAGCCTGTGGCGCGATTTGGTATCCAACTTGCGGGAACAACGCAGGCACGTACACGCGCTGATAAACCTGAGCCGAGAGCAAACGCACGTGCTGGCAGCAGCGGACGTCGAACGGCTGGCGGAAATCACCCAGCAGCAGGCGGAACACCTTGACGAAATAGACGCGCTGGAGTACCAACGTCAGGAGATTGTTCGCCGTGTGGGGGAGAGTGTGGGGTTGCACGCACAGCCCCCAACGCTCTCGGATTGCGCGCAGATAGCCCCCGAGCAGGTTTCGCGCACGCTGAAATGGCTCCAGCGCGAGCTGGTTCAAGATGTTCGCCAGTTGCAAACGCTGAACGAGCGCAACCGTATGCTGGTGCACCACGCTGCGGAAACGGTGAATATGTGGCTGGCACTGGTGGTGAATGCCGCTTGTAGCCAGATAAGCTATCATCCGCAGGCAGATGTCGGAACGTCGGTGATACTCAACGCGGAGGTGTAAGAGAATGCCATGGACTTTCTTCGGAGTGGAGTTGGCGTCACGCGCTCTGCAATCGATGCAGATGGCGATGAACACCACCGGTCACAATCTGGCGAACATCAATACACCCGGCTACTCACGCCAGCGGGTAAACCTGGTCACGACGGAGCCGCAGGTGTTGCAAGGCGCCAAAACGCTGTTCATGGGCAGTGGAGTGCGCGTGGACAGCATCCAGCGGATTCGAGACATCTTTCTGGACGGGCGCGTGCAGGCTACCAACAGTGAATACCAGCGGCTGAACACGCTGTACCAGCGGCTCACTCAGGTGGAGGACCTCTTCAGCGAGCCGACGGATGCCGGGCTTTCACGTCAGATTGTCGCCTTCTTTAACGCCTTCCAGGAGCTGTCTGCCAACCCGGAGAACGTCGGAACGCGCGCCAGCGTGTACCAGCAGGTAGAGGCGATGACCCGCACTTTCCGGCAGCTGGCAGGTCGTCTAGACGAAATCTTTGTAGAAATGCAACAGCAGCTACAGACGACAGTCAGCGAGATAAACAACATCGCTCAAAGTATCGCCGACCTTAATGCGAGGATTCGGTTTAATAAGGCATTGGGTACAATACCCAACGAGCTGTTGGATCAGCGCGCCAATCTGATAGAGAAACTTTCAGAATACGTCGAGGTTCGCACCACGGACATGCCCGATGGCACGGTGCGAGTATCGCTAGGCCAATTCGTTCTGGTAGACGCTGAACGGGCAACTCGTTTGCCCGACGATGTGGACTACATAGGCAAATTGCTTACCGATGGCGCAAACGTGCGGGCATATATTAGCGGCGGCACTGTTCGCGGGCTGATGGATGCCATGCAATACGTCCGCAGCTACCGGCAAAGGCTGGACAGGCTCGCGAGCGAACTGATTCGCGCAGCCAACGCCATTCACCAGTCTGGTTATGGACTGGACGGTAATACGGGCTACCGCTTGCTGGAGGGTGATGATGCGCTGACCATTCGCCTGAGCGACGATGTCGCCGACATCAACCGCATCGCAGCGGGAGCAACCCCTGCCTCAGGCGACGGCAACAAGGCGCTGGAACTAGCTCGTCTGCGCCAGCAAGCTCTTGCCAGCTTAGACAACAAGACGATTCCGGACTTCTACAGTGCACTGGTAGCAGAATTAGGAGAACATGCCCGCAAAGCGTCCACCGGGCAGGAGAACCAGAAGATCATCCTGCGCAACCTACAAGCTGAGCGCGAGGCGCTCTCCGGAGTCAACATGGATGAAGAGATGGCAAACCTGTTGCGCTACCAGCGCAGTTATCAAGCAGCAGCGCACCTGGTGAGCGTGATGGACGCCGCTATCGCCGATATGCTGGCAGCGTTCGTCGGACGCCGATAATGGGAGAGGGGGAATAACACCATGCGAGTCAGCACAGCACAAATGCTTAACGCGATGCAGCAGGCGATGGAGCGCAACTACGAACGCTTCCATCTGGCACAACAAACGGTAGTGACCGGCAAACGCATCCAACGACCGTCCGACGACCCGTTTGGCACCTCGCTGGGCATTACCCTGCATCGTCTGCTGCAGGAGAGCGAACAGTACCAGCGTAATATAACCACAGCAAAAAACTTCCTCTCTATCACGGATGTTGCGCTGGAAAACCTGAACGACCTAATGCGTCAGACGAAGAGCCTGGCGGTGCAAGCCGCCACCGATACCCAAAGCGATGAGGGACGCGCCGCCATCGCCCAGCAGATAGCACAAATCATGGCGGAGATTGTTAGCATCGGCAATAACACCACCTACGGCGATCGCTTTATCTTTGCCGGGCTGCGAACACTCACCGCCCCCTTTAGCGCATCGGGCAATACTCTCGTCTACCACGGTGACGGAGGAAGCCTAAATGTGGAGGTCAGCCCGGCTGTGGTGATGAGCGTCAATGTACCGGGTGCTCCACTGATTACCGGCATCTACCACGCCGTGGCGCAAGTGAAACATTACGTGGAAACGAACAACATCGAGGGGCTCTCGCGGGAAGGCTTGCAGGAACTGCAGAACCAGCTGAATAACCTGTTGCGTACCCGCGCTGTCGTAGGAAGCAAAATCCAGCAACTGGAAATGATTCAGCAGCGGCTGGACAAGAGAAAGATAGACTTCACCGAACTGCTTAGCGGGATTGAGGACGCCGATGTTGCAGACGCCGTTACCAGGCTCAAAATGGCGGAGACGACCTATCAGGTAACGCTGGCAACGATGGCACGATTAGGGAATCTGAGCCTTCTGGACTTTCTACGCTGAGGAACGCAGGAATGACAAGCACTTGCATCGACAGCACTCGTTTCGGTAGAATTGAGGTTGATGAGGAGGCGGTCATCACCTTCTCTGAGGGTTTGTTCGGCTTCGAACAGTATCGGCGGTTCGTGGTGCTGTGCCCGGATGAGAAAAGCCCCTTCCGCTGGCTGCAAAGCCTGGAAGAGCCGAGTTTGGCGTTTGTGGTCATTGAACCCCGCCACTTCATGCCGGACTACGCGCCGACTATATCAGACGCCGATGCCGAAGCACTGGGGCTGCACGCCGACACGCCCATCCTGACGTTTGTCATCGTGACCATCCCCCCGGGCAAGCCGGAGCAGATGACCGCCAACCTAATGGGGCCCATCCTTATCAACGGGGTGACGCGCATCGCGCGTCAGGTGATTGTGGAGGACGACTGCTACTCCACCAAACACAGCATCCTGCACGAGCTGATGAAAAGGCAACCCGATGCCAGGGAGGGCACTGATGCTGGTACTCACGCGCAAAGTGAATCAGAGCATCGTCATCGGTGATGAAATTGAGGTGGTTGTGCTTGAGGTGCGAGGTGAACAGGTTCGCATCGGCGTACGTGCGCCCAGAACGATCGCTGTGCACCGTAAGGAAATCTACGAGCAGATACGCCAGGAGAACCTGAACGCCGCCTCCATCTGTACCGACGACCTGACCAGCCTGCAAGCGCGGCTGGCGAAAGAGGGTGCACCTTAAAGGGTGGCATTCGGGGGTGTATGTCGTTGTCCCGCAAGACGCTGGCAGCCATACTATCGGTTATTTCCAACAGCACGCTGGTAGTGTTCAAACTACTGGTGGGCTTCCTATCGGGGTCCGTTAGTGTCATCGCGGAGGGGATACATTCGGCAAACGACCTGATTGCTTCGCTGATTGCGCTCGTTTCGGTTCGCATCGCCGAGCGTCCCCCGGATAGAGAACACCCCTACGGACACGGTAAAGCAGAAAGCATCTCCGCAGCCGCCGAAGCGATATTGATTGTGGGGGCTGCGATATGGATTGTCGCCGAGGCAATACAGAAAATACTTCACCCCAAACCGGTAGAGCACCTTGGCTGGGGTACCGTTGTGATGGCAGCATCGGTAGTGCTCAACGTGCTGGTATCACGCTACCTGTTTCGCGTAGCGCGCGAGGAAGACTCCCCCGCTCTGGAGGCAGACGCCCATCACCTGGCAACGGACGTGTATACCTCGCTGGGAGTACTCGTCGGACTGACCGTGACTTGGTTGACTGGCTGGCACGTGATCGACCCATTGATGGCTATCGGAGTGGCGGTGCTGATATTGCGCATCGGCTTGAGCTTGACCATGAAATCCTTGCATCACTTAATGGATGCCCAGCTGCCGGTGGCGGAGGTATCGCGTATTGAGGGCATCCTGAACGGCGAAACGCGCATCCACTCATGGCATAACCTGCGCACGCGCAAATCCGGCAGCATACGCCACATCGATCTGCACATCGTCTTTCGCAACGATGCCACCCTGCTGGAGGCACATCAGGTGGCGGACGAGCTGGAGAAGCGCATCGCAGAGGAACTCGCTCCCGCTCATGTAGTGATCCACGTAGACCCATACGACCCTGAAAAGGCAGAGCGAAAGAGAGCTAGCTATCGCTGAAACAGGGCTTGGGCAGGAACACTTTTCATGCGATGTCACGTATATGGATATGCTGGTGGCTCTTAGGTCTGATAGATGCAGGGCAATTTGAGAAGAATCCCACGAGACAAGCCGAAAAAACCTTGACAGGACTTAGTGGTTGTGATATATATAGAGTGGCTAAATAAATAGATGGTTCTCAAGGATAAGCAGGAATTGAGTTACATGTAGAGAAAAATATACTTGAAATTCATGCCAATAGTGGTAAAATCATGAATCCTTTTCGCACCGAAAGGTGTCTAATATAAAAGGCTGTACGAAGAACGTGAAATGGCGCACGAATGCCCGATTACCGGGCATGGTCACCGAGGGAGGGGAAAACAGAGTGAGTCGGCGAAACAGCACACGCAAAATGAGAAACACACCACCGGTAGCAGAGGAGCCGTTGGAGGACGAGCACCTGGAATCGGCAGAGATGGAGAACGAGGTGATTGACACCCTGCTGGACGAGGATATGCTTGTTGCCGAGCCAGTGGTTTCCGAACTGCACGAGGAAGGGTTGCTGCAAGAAGACCTTGAGGACGAGGTGCACGAGCGCGACGAGGAAATCCAGATGTGGATGCGTCAGGCGCGCAAGGCACGTTTGCTGACCCCCGAAGAGGAGGTAGAGCTGGCACAGCGCGTGGCAGAGGGTGATGAAGAAGCGAAGACGCGCCTGATAGAGAGCAACCTGCGCCTGGTGGTTTCTATCGCCAAGCGGTACGCCTCGCGTGGTATCGCCTTGCCTGACCTGATTCAGGAGGGCAACTTGGGGCTTATTCGCGCGGTGGAGAAGTTCGACTGGCGACGCGGATACCGCTTCAGCACGTATGCCACCTGGTGGATCCGCCGCGCCATCGCTCGCGCCATCATTAACCAGGGACGCACCATCCGCATTCCGGTATACGTGGCAGAGATTATCCAGAAGGTGGTGAAGGTAAGCAACCTGCTTCGGCAAGAGCTGCAGCGTGACCCCACCACCGAGGAGGTCGCTCGCGCGCTGAAGATGTCGCCTCGTCGGGTGGAAGAGGTGATGCGCGTCGCGCTGGAGCCGGTCTCGCTGGAGACGCCTGTGGGAGAAAAGGACAGCTCCACCATCGGCGATTTCGTGGAAGCAGAGAACACCCCCCACCCTACCGATGTGACCGATGCGATGATCCGGCGCGAGCAGATCGAAGCCATCCTGAGCAAACTCACCGACCGCGAGGCGGAAGTGGTGCGGATGCGGTACGGGCTGATTGACGGCTACGCCCGCACGCTGGAAGAGGTCGGGCAGGAGTTGGGCGTAACGCGCGAACGGGTGCGCCAGATTGAGCTGCGCGCCATCAAGAAGCTGCGCCAGATTGGTCCGCAGGAACTCGCCAAGATGTAGCGTGTCCTTCTCCGGCGCAGCCGGTTTATATAAACGGACAGCGGCAGGGTTGCCCCCTGCCGCCGTTGCTCGAGGTAGCCCCCTTGCAACAACCATCAGCCGCCTTTGCCTGTTGTTACTGTGCTCCTGTGCGCTCCTGACAATCGTGTGATCTTTGCCTTCATGTCGCCGCCTGCAGGATAGCCGCTCTGGCATCGTCAACCCTTTTGCGCCTCCCTCGCGGTGAAGATAGTTCCAAATCACACCTCCATTTTCTGAGTGAGTGCTCACTGAATGTGATACCACAGATGTTTGCGAGACGTCAATCCACCGGTGGTTTGTCAAACCCATTTGGGGGAGGGCGAGGCTCCTTGCCGTGCCGTTTACCCTGTGCATTAGCGTTGACGGCTGGATTCGCCCCCGTTCAGACGAAGCCAGCCTGCGCTGGCTGTCGATTGGAGGAACCCCTCCCCTCTCCCCTGAAATACGAGGTGCCATGGCAACGCACAGTATCTTGCTCATCGGGGTGGGTAACCCGTATCGTCAAGACGACGGGGCGGGCATTGTGGTGGCACGCCGCCTTCGCCCGCTGTTGCCAGAGCGGGTAGAGTGTGTGGAATGTACCGGTGACCTGGTCGCCTTAATGGACGCATGGCAGGGCTACGACTTGGTTATCGTGATAGACGCCATGCATTCGGGGCGGTCGGCGGGCGAAGTGATACGCCTGGACGCTTCCGAACAGCCTCCCCCTGCACACGTGCGGTTTGCCTCTACCCATGCGGTGAGCTTGAGCGAAACGCTGGCGCTGGCACATGCGCTGAACCGGATGCCGCCGAAGGTGGTGGTCTACGGTATTGAGGGCAAACACTTCGGCGAAGGCGAAGGGCTGTCGGCAGAGGTCGCAAAAGCGGTGGAGGATGTGGTACGCTATATCTTGCAGGAGCTGAGGGAAGGCAACGGGGATGCATGAGTTTTCGATAGCCGACGCCATCATACACGTTGCGCAAGAGCTCGTCCAGCAGAACGGAGGCGGAAAAGTAGAGCAGATACACCTGCGCATCGGCGAATTGCGACAGGTGGTGCCCGACGCTCTGCTCTTCGCCTTCGACATCCTCAAGCAGGACACCCCGCTCTCCGACGCCTCTCTGGAGTGGGAGACGGTCGCGACGCGAGTGCGGTGTAAGACCTGCGGTAGCGAGTACCACCCGAACGACATCTTCTGGGAGTGTCCCTCCTGCGGAGCAACAGGTGCAGAGGTGGTGGCGGGCGAGGAGCTGGACATCGTGGGAATCACGCTGGTGGAGGGTTCGGATGGAGATTAAAGTAGTCAAGCGCATCATGGAGGCGAACGAACAACATGCCGAGGTCATACGCCGCCGGCTACGCGAAGCAGGAGTAGTTGCGCTCAATCTGATTAGCGCACCCGGTTCGGGTAAAACCTCCTTGATTGAAGCCGCCATCCACAATCTGGAAGGCAGGGTGCGTATCGGTGTCATCGAGGGCGACCCTGATACCACCCGCGACGCCGAACGCATCGCGAGGCTGGATGTGCCTGTGGTGCAGATTAACACCGAAGGTGGGTGCCATCTGGAAGCGACGATGGTGCTGCGCGCGCTGGAGGAGATAGAGGTAGACAGCCTGCAACTGCTCTTTATCGAAAACGTCGGCAATCTGGTCTGTCCGGTCGTCTTCGATTTGGGAGAGACCTATCGTGTGGCGGTGGTGAGCGCGGCAGAAGGACATGATAAACCCGCCAAATACCCTGCCCTCTTTCGCACTGCGCAGGTGACGGTGCTGAACAAGGTAGACCTGATCCCTTATCTGGACTTCGACGAGGAGCAGTTTACTTCCGACGTGCGTCGCTTGAACCCGGAGATGCCCATCCTGCGCGTCTCCTGCCGAACCGGCGAGGGGGTAAGCGAGTGGACGGAGTGGTTGCTGGGGAGGCTTTGAAGCCTCTGCGTGCTTTGTATCATGGATGCGGATCTGAGCAGGAACCTCACCGCGTGCCGATTTGGAGGGTCGCGCTCTGTCGCGACCAAAAAGGTGGCGGCTCGGCAGGCTTCTTGCCATCCAAAAGAAGGAATCTCGACAGAACAACCTTGAAATAAGAGGGCGAGCGGTTCGCTCGCCCTTTGACTACCCTGTGAGACTAAACTGCAGGCTACGGACTCAGGCTACCCGTAGTCATGTTCCCCCACGTCAGCTGCGTCCAGCGGAAGAACTTGGCGTGTCCATCCACAAAAGTGACGTTCTCCCCACCGGCGTGGCGCGGCAGTCGGTCAAGCGTGCCCTGACCGAACTCCTGAATCCAGGAATCCGCCGTGCGACAGCAGTTCCATATCTTGCAGCAGCCTTCGGTGGCGAACGCCGTGCGCGCCGCAATCCAGTTGAAGTTGTTCGCATCCGGCCTCTGCCACACCC
>CALJAP010000206.1 GCA_938027655.1 uncultured bacterium
ACAGAGGCAGGGTCAGCGCGAGGGCAATCCATCCCGTGCGGGTATAGGTGAACCAGAGGGCAAGGAATGAGAGCGCTGAGGTGCAGAACCACACTATCCGCTCCCAAACCCGCGACGCGCCCAACGCCATTGCCAGAGACAGCGGCACACCCATCATCACCACCGGGTAGAGTTGATTAGGTGTGCCCAGTGTGCCCCCTGTGCGCAGGCCAAAGCCTGGCGTAAGAAATTGGTCTTTTGTCCAGCAATGGTAAAGCACGCTGTAGGTCGCCTCCACCGCTATGGCAACGATAAGCAATATAGATACACGTTTTTGAACGTTTTCGTTTGGTAAAATGAGCAGAGCTAAAGGGATAGTAAAGCTGTAGGGTATCCACCATGTGCTTGTGTAGTTGTAGAGATCTCGATAGGATAAAAGCCAGTCTGCAACATAGGCTGCTCCAAACAGTATCGTTGATACAACAAGGCTGCAAACCAAGCGATCACACAGGCGAATCCCAACGTATATGAGCAGCGCCAAAACGACAAAGTTCGTCCAGATACCCACACCCAGAAAGAAAGTTAAACGCTCAAAGCCGGCTTTGTTTATCCAGTCGGCGGCACCAGTTTCAATAAGCACATCAAGAAGCAAGTCGATGAACCACCGAACAGGCTCTGCTATGAAAGTGCGGGGTGCAATCTGCAGAATCAGAAGAGACACCACCCCTATTTCAACAAGCGATGGGAGGTCGCGGCGATACACTTGATTACGAAGAGTCGTACTCCTCAGCAGGCGGATCACCCTTCACCTATACTGATTTTGCGACGCCAGCGCCAATAAGTAAGAAAAGCCCAGACAATCAGAAGCGCGCCCGGTACAATAAGCCACCAAGAAAACCGCACCGCCTGATGTGCAGGGGGTAATTTGCCCTGTTCAAACGCAAGTCGCTTGAGTTTGGTAGTGTCTGGCAATCGTCCTTCCCAAAAGTAAGTGACATTCTTTTGCTCATTCATGACCATCATACATTCCTGGTAATTAAGCCTTGGACCGGCAAACCGGAAATCGTTAACTTGGGTACGTATCGGGATGTCAATCTTTACAGATTCTGTGTCTCTCACCTCAACCAGTCGCAAGACACTTTCCTGATGCATCCAACCGCTATGTGTAGACGCCGTGTATCTTACCTCACTCGGCAGCCAGTAACCCTGTAGCTGCATAAATTTGGTGGTCCTGTATACCTTCTTTATACCCCCGTAATCCAGCTCAAGGACGGCTGGCGAGCCAGCGTGAGGACGGGACAAAGTAAGCCGCGCGTTCACCTCGGGATACAATACGGCACTAAGCGGCTTGGGCAAGCGTGCCTTAAGAACCCATTGCTTTGCATCGGTATTGACAACCTCCCACTCAGTATCAAGCCACGTAAGGGGATCAGTTGCTGCGCAGTAGCCGTAGAAGAATCCTTCCGGGGGGAAAACGAAGGCTTCATACCGACACGAATTGATAGAAGATAATACATCACCCGGAACCGGCCAAACGGCAACTACGGCGGAATATCCCTCGCTTGCGTCCAGCACCCACCCTCTCCCCGACACCAGTCTTAGTCCCCCCTTCCGCATCCCGATTGGAGGCAGATCAAAAGCGTCACCTGTGATAGATACACTGTCTCCTGAACGTGCTATAACCAGCGACGTTATACCTCGGTATACGTTCGCCCGACCATTTTCATCTATTCTGTACTGTGTGGATACCTGCCAGACGAATGTTTTATGACCTCCCCATTTATGCAAGCGCTCAAGATGGGAGCGGAATGGCAGGTCATAGTCCGTCCCACCTTGAGCATAACACACGGCTGCAAGAGCACCTAAGCTAAGCCAGATTAATACAGCCCTCATAGGCAATCATCAACCATCCTGTAGACGCCAGATACACGGGTGTATGCCCCACAGACGCATAGTAGCCCGGATTGATCGGGGGCGCAATCCGCACGCTGCGCAGGCACCTCGGTATATCTATCGTCTTCCCTGCACGCTGCGCCAGGCATCGGCCTGGTGCAATCTCCCCGTGGGTTCCACCAGATCACGCACTTATAGCCACTGCCCGTGCACGGAGGACTACCTGGACACGTAATTTCTACTATCCAGGTGGGATTGCGCTCGCAAAGCACATCCTTAATCCATGCCCCAGCGTTCGGTGCAGTTGGCGCAGAAGGTGCCCATAAGCCTGCCAATATCAGGCAGGCAGCCAGCGCCATTCCACCCCTAAGAACGTTTTTCATTTTCCTCCCTCCTTCACGGTGTATCGCACCTCGATGGGTTCACGCCATGCCCTGCTTCCCGCTTGACAGATTAGATGCACACGTCGTCGATATGCCCCGGTGCCGCCAAAGGTTTCTACTTGTATATCGATAGTCGTTACATCAATGGGTAATAGAACACCTTTTCTAAGGCCCGCAACGGTGCACCCACATCCTGCTACTGGATAGAGCGCTATTCTCTGCCCAGTCGGATTGATTATCCATACTCTAGCGGTAGCTCGGGTGTTTGGCTCTAGTCTGCCTAAGTCAACCACAGATCGGCTAAGCCACAAATGCTGACCGCCAAGGCACGCCTCCGCCAAAACAACTAACCCAATCCACCCCACACCTGCTATGCCAGCAATCCATGATAACATCCGCCTAAAACGTGTGCCATCGTAAAGATCACGTATAGATGATAGCATTGGAACCTCTTCCCCTCCTACTTTACTAATACTTTTCAACGCGGCTGATTATAAGCCTGTGTAACGCTATACTGCAGAATCTCCATTCAAAATTCAAACGCCACGGAACAACTTGAGCAGCTTCCTCCGAATACGCCCCAAGCGCTGACTCAGCGCAGGCTGGCTGATGCCCAGCTTCTTGCTAATCACCTGTTGCGAGTTTTCATTTATCCACACCTCCAGCACCAGCGTACGTTCCTCCTCAGTCAGACTAGCGAGGGCTTGGTCTAACATAACACGGCGCACAACTTGCTCTATTTGTTCTTGTGCGTTGGGGTCTGAGATGTAGAACGGTTCCAACAAATCCTCCCCTTCTTCGTCGTTGTTACGCAAGAGTACCAACGGGAATGGGTGAGCTGTTGTCAAGTATCGGGTTTCCTGCCTGTACCAGTCGTACAAAGCATTATCGACAGCAGCGCGTAAGTATGATTGCCAGCATGGTGAGCGATGTTTGTTCCATTTGCTGTACGCTTTGCACGCAGCCAACAACGCCTCTCCGATACAGTCATGACGCCACTCGGTCTCATCAGCGTGAGCAGGAGGAGGGTGGCGTCTGAGATAGCTGTTGACGAATACTTTCGTCAGCTCTATCCACTCAGTCGGGAGGTTACTGCCCCCCCCCACACGCATTGTCTATTTCGTCATCGATGCCATCGCGCATTCCTGTCACTCCCCAAGATGGAACGGTAAAACGGCATTGACTTTGTGGCACTACCTCGCCTTCACACACACGGTCATCTCCGCACTGTCACGCAAACATCGCAACAGCCTTTCCCGCAACACGGCGTCCGCACAGATTACCCACACGGTAGGCTTACGGGATACCTCTTGCGATAGACTGCTGGATATAGCATAAAACAGGGTACGCAAGTTGTCAAGAGGGGTTGCCTGACTGTTTGCCTGTGATATAATGGAGATACAGGAGGCAGAGAGACATGGTTACCCTGTTCAAAGCCAGAGTAGAGGGTGGTGTACTCCGCCCTCTGCAGAACATACCTCTTGCTGACGGACAGGAGGTGCAGGTGTTGCTGTATTCCCCCGCCGAGCAGGCTTCCCCGCGCCTTCAAGCATGGCTGGATTTTCTCCGCGACACCGAGCCACTGAGTGAGGAGCAGCTGTCGCTTCTACAAAAGGCAGCTCGCCGGCGACCTCTTTTCCGTGAACTGGTGACGCGCAACCGGAAACACTTTGAGCGCGTGCCGGGTCTCATCTTGGAGGATTGGTTGAGCGAAGAACGGCAAGCCCGTAGCACGTGACCAACTGCGCTCTTATTTCTGAGGCTGGTTCTGCCCGAGAACCAAGAGCAACCCCAGCACCGCTCCGTAAATCGCTGCGATGATAGGGTTGCACAGGATGCTTCAGGTACTGCCCATCTTGCGAGAGAACGCGGATAGCACCAGCCCCACAACCGCCCCGCCCAGCATGGCGAGAAAGGCTTTTATCGGCATGAGTGCGTTCCCTCCTACCGGTTCTCTTCGCCGGCTGGTGATGCGGGCGTTTCCGCAGGCAGGTAGGGCAGTATCTTCGCCATGATGTGCTGCTTCGGCATCAGACCCACCAGACGCTCACGGGCGAAACCGCGCGTGAACAGTATGAGGGTGGGAATGCCCTGAATACCGTAGGCGTTGGCGGTGATTGGGTTCTCATCGGTGTTGAGTTTGACCACCTTCAGCCTGCCCTGATATTCGCGAGCGATCTCCTCCAGAATGGGAGCAAGCATCCGGCAGGGTGCGCACCACGGCGCCCAGAAGTCCACCAGCACCGGAATGTCCGATTCCAGCACCTCCTGCTTGAACGTGCTCGCGTTCACGTGCCCAATCAATCCGCTCTCTGCACGGTCAGACGCCTGTTTCCGTCCGAACAGCCCGAATAAGCCCATATGCTCAACCTCCTCGTCACGGTGATTTCGTGTTGTGCCACAGTATTAGATACGCTTTACGCAGGGGAAGATTCGCGGTAGAATAGGGAGGGAGGTTGGCACAGAGATGAGGGCAGACATGCTGATACCGCAGATAAAAGGTGGTCTTATCGTCTCGTGCCAGGCGCCGGAAAGCACTCCTTTGGGTCAACCGGTAGTGCTGGCGGCGATGGCGGAGGCGGCGGTACGTGGCGGCGCGACAGGTATTCGCGCTAACTTGCCACCGAATATCCGCGCTATCCGCGAACTGGTGCGGGTGCCGATTATCGGTATCTACAAACACACTCTACCCGATTACCCTGTTTACATTACCCCTACCTTTGAACACGCCCGTGCTGTTGTGGAGGCAGGTGCGGACATCGTGGCAATAGATGCCACCGCGCGCGAACGCCCCGAACCCTTGCCGGATTTGATACGACGCATCCATGAGCAACTCGGCGTGCCCGTCATGGCAGACATCTCCACGTTAGAAGAGGGCATTGCCGCCGCAGAGATGGGCGCGGACCTGGTGGCAACCACCATGTCGGGATACACCCTGGGTACGCAGCACCGTCGTGCGCTGGGAGCAGACATCGCGCTGGTGGCGCAGCTGGCACAGAGGGTGTCCGTGCCGGTAATCTGTGAAGGGCGCATCGCCTCACCGGAGGACGCCCGACTTGCGCTGGAGGCAGGGGCATGGGCGGTGGTGGTGGGTACCGCAATTACGGCGATAGACCAGGTGACGGCGCGTTTCGTGCAGAGGATGTATCAGCACGTCACGCACAACGACAGGCCCTGAGCATGGTACAAACATTCTGCGGGTGAGCGCAAAAGTGAACAGCACTATACAGCAAGCAAAACGCATCATTTGCGAAGAGCTATCTGGCGCAGGCTATCGTGTGAAGCGCGTTCTACTGTTCGGTAACCGGGCACGGGGGAACGCCGACTCGCATAGCGACTGGGACTTTTTCGTCATAACGGATAGAGATCTGCCGCTTTCCCAATGGCGCAAGGTGTCCACTCGCATGCGTCGACGATTTGTTCAAGCAGGGTTTCGAGGGGACGTATTCTTCGAGTCGGAAGCGTCTGTGGCGCGAAGAAAGAATAATCCAGGATATTTGACCTACTATGCAACAGAAGGTATCGAGATATGAGCGACGATCCGGTGCGCCGGTGGTTAACCAAAGCGGAGCACGACCTGAAGATAGCCCGTGATGAGCTGGCTACCGAGGATCTTGGGCATTAAACCGATTCATTGCTGCCTGCACGCCGTCTGCAATCGTCACTTCCACCGCATCCGCGGCGCGTTGTAATGCTTCCTCGATGACCGGTTGTTCCTGAGGCAGGAAGCGCGACAGCACATACTCTACCATCTGCCCCGGCGGGGGATTGCCAATACCCACACGCACGCGCGGAAACGCCTGCGTGCCCACGCACTGGATAAGTGAAGCCAGCCCGTTGTGCCCGCCGTCGGAGCCGGAAGGACGGATGCGGATTCTGCCTGTGGGCAGCGCCACGTCATCGACAATCACCAGCAGGCGGGCAGGCTCCAGCGGGTATCTTTGCAACAGGGCACGTGCCGCCTCTCCGCTGCGATTCATGTAGGTCATCGGTTTTGCCAGCAGCACGGGGATGTCGGCTATCTTCCCTAAGCCGTAGTGGGCGTGGTCACGGTGCAGGTTCAGGCGGATTCGATGACGGCTGGCGAGGATGTCTATCACGTCAAAGCCGATGTTGTGCCGGGTGTGGGCGTACTCCGCACCCGGATTGCCCAGCCCCAGCACAATCCACTCAGGGGTTATTTGCGCACCCCGTTTACCAAACCACGACCGCATATTGCTACGAGTTCCTCGTGCGCACCAGCTCCGCCTGCCGCTCGAACAGCACGCTGACCGAGTCGTCGTTGTGGATGCGCAGAATCGCCTCCGCGAGCAAGGGAGCCACCGACAGCACGGTAATCTTTTCGTTCATTTTGTCGGGCGTCACCGGAATGGTATCGGTGACGATGAGCTTGCGGATAGGTGAGTGCAGGATTCGTTCCGGGGCGTTGCCGGAGAGCACGGGGTGTGTGCAGCAGGCGATGACCCCCGTCGCGCCGCGTTCTATCAACGCCTGTGCCCCCTGCACCAGCGAGCCACCCGTGTCTACCATATCGTCGATCATGATGGCGGTCTTGCCTTCCACGTTGCCCACCACTTCCATCACTTCCACTTTGTTCGGTTCGGGGCGTCGTTTGGCGATGATGGCGAAGGGCACGTCCAGCATCTCCGCCAGCACTTTGGCACGAGGGGTTCCCGCGACATCCGGTGAGACCACCACGCAGTTCTCGTGCGCCAGACCGGACTCAATCAGGTATTCCCCGATAATCGGACCGGCGTAGAGATGGTCTACCGGCAGGTTAAAGAAGCCCTGAATCTGCTGAGCGTGTAGGTCTACGGTAAGGATACGGTTTGCTCCCGCCACTTCCAGCAAGTTTGCTACCAGACGGGCGGTTATCGGCTCGCGTGGTTTGACCTTCTTGTCCTGTCGAGCGTAGCCGTAGTAGGGCATGACGCAGGTGATGCGCCTTGCCGATGCCCGACGGAAGGCGTCCAGCATGATCAGCAGTTCCATCAGGTTCTCGTTGACGGGGGCGCAGGTTGGCTGCACGATGAACACGTCCAGCCCTCGGGCGTTCTCTCCGACCTGTACCCGTATCTCCCCGTCCGAGAAGCGTGAGACCAGTATCTGCCCCAGTGGTATCCCCAAACAGTCCGCAATGTTTTCTGCCAGCAACGGATTGGCGTTGCCGGTAAAGATGCGCATTCGGTCTTTATCCATAGACTATCCCTCAGATGAAGATTGTTCCCGTCGTCGTTTCGCCCACTCCTCTTTCACCACCTGGCGGCATCGGGCGATTGCCAGCGAATCCGGCGGCACATTCTCGTTAATCGGCGAGGCGGCAGCAACGTACGCACCGTCGCCTATCTCCACCGGCGCAATCAGCGTGGCGTGAGAGCCGATAAAACACCCCTTGCCGATGATGGTACGGTGCTTGCGCTTGCCGTCGTAGTTGCAGGTGATCGTGCCTGCCCCGATATTGCTGTTTGCGCCCACATGCGCATCGCCCACGTAGGTGAGGTGTGCCATGCTGACGTTCTCCTCGATCACTGCGTTTTTCACTTCCACGAAGTCGCCAATCTTCGTGCCGTTGCCCACCACGGTGCCCGGGCGCAGGTTGGCAAACGGACCCACGCGCACCCCGTCGCCCAGACGGCATTCCACCACCTGCGAAGCCAGCACGATGGTGCGGTTGCCAATCTGGCTGTTCTCGATACGCGCCATCGGCCCGATTTCGCACTCTTCACCGATGGTGGTATTGCCCAGAATATAGGTGTTCGGGTGCACGGTGGTATCCTGCCCGATTCGCACGTCGGCGTCGATGTAGGTGTTCGTTGGGTCTACGATGGTCACGCCCGAGAGCATCAGTTTCTCCAGAATGCGCCAGCGTAGGCGTGACGCCACATCCGCCAGCTCCACACGGGTGTTCACCCCCAGCGTCACCTGCCAGTCGTCGGCGACCACCGCTTCCACCGATTGACCCTGCTGGGTGAACAGTGCGATCACGTCGGTCAGATAGTATTCGCCCTGTGCGTTGTCGGGGCGAACCTGTTGTAGCGCGTCGAACAGGGCAGGAGCCTTGAAGCAGTAGATGGAGGTGTTGATTTCGCGCACAGCTAGCTGCTCGGGAGTGGCGTCCTTTGCTTCCACCACACCCAGCACTTTGCGGTTGACATCGCGCAGCACGCGCCCGTACATTCCTGCATCATGCGGCAGCACCGCGCTTAACAGAGTGGCTACTGCACCGCTGTGGCGATGATGTTCCACCAGCTTGCCCAGAGTATCGCCGTCTATCAAAGGCGTATCACCCGGCAGCACCAGCAGGTCGCCGTTGTAGCCATCCAGCAGCGGTTTTGCGCTCATGACCGCGTGTCCCGTGCCGAGCTGCTCCTCTTGCAGGGCGAACTCACACTGTCCGTGAAACCTTTCCTGCACGCGCTCTGCTTCGTGACCGACAACCACGATGATACGGGAGACTCCTGCCGATTTGCAGGCGTCCAAAAGGTATGAGAGCAGTGGTTTCCCGCACAGGGGATGGAGCGGTTTGGGCAGACGGGATTTCATTCGGGTGCTTTTGCCAGCCGCCATGATGATGGCGGTCAGAGAAGGTTTGTTCACGCTTATCCTCCACACAGACGCGCCACCCATCCGGGTGGCGATAACGCTGTTTAGCGATAACATGTTATCACCAATTACCCCCTTTGGTCAAGGGGAGCGGGTTACGAACGCGGTGGCTTGCCGTCGCCCTTCTTGGGTGGCTCTTGAGCGTACAGCTCCGACAGCTCGGCAAACAGGTTGCGCTCCACTTCTGAACGTTCCTTCTCGTCGTACTCCTCGATACGCTGCTCCAGCAATCGCGCCAGACGTACTACCCGCCACACCAGCATCACGACGACCAGACCACCCAGTAGCCATATCAGGATACGCAAGACGTCCACCCGGTTTTACCTCCCAAGCGTTTCCAGACCCTTCGCCCATGCGCTGTGCGCGTGGCACAACGCCACCGCTAGGGCGTCGGCGGCGTCATCGGGCTTGGGTGATTCGGCGAGAGCCAGCAGTTTGGTAACCATGTACTGTATCTGTTTTTTCTCTGCGCCACCGTAACCCACTACTGCCGTTTTTACCTGCAGCGGTGTGTATTCCACCCACTCGATACCGCGCTGCGCTACCGCCAGCAAGATGACGCCGATGGTGCGTCCCACGCTGAGCGCAGTGGTCTCGTTGCGGTTGAAGAACAGTCTCTCGGTAACCACCACATCGGGCTGGTACTGGTCTAGCAGATGGCAGACCTGCTCGTAGATGCGCTGTAGCCTGAGCGGCGCGGCCAGGTTGGCGGGCGTCGTAATACAGCCAAAGGCGAGCACCCTGAGCTTTTGCCCGTCTTGCTGCAATACGCCGTAGCCCGTGATGGCTGTGCCCGGGTCGAAGCCGAGAATGACCATCGAAAGCGCTCCTCTTATCGCGCTGGCAACCGTTTCGCCTGCGCTGCCAGACGCGCGAGTTTTTTGCTGTCGCCCACCACCAGCACCAGCAGTCGGTCGGGATGGATATACTTTCGCGCCGCCATGAGCACATCCTGTGCGGTGACCGCTTGCACCTGCGCGATATAGGTATCGTAGGTGTCACGGGGTAGCCCGTGTATCTCCAGCAGCATCTGCGCCGAGACGGCATCACCTGCCGTTGGGAAGCGAAAAACGAAGGAGTTAATCAGGCTTTCCTTCGCCTGTTGCAGCTCCTCGTCGCCCGGAGGCTCTTCGGTAAGCCGACGCGCCTGCTCTTTTATCAGGCGGATGACCTCTTCCGCCGATTCGCTTTTAGTCTGGCATCCCATGACGAATAGACCTCTCGGGTTGGCAGGCGCGAAGCTGCTCCACACCGCGTATGCGAGCCCGCGCTTGTCGCGTATCTCCTGCGTGAGGCGTGAGGTGAACGACCCGCCCAGAATGTAGTTCAACACGTCCAGCGCGGCGCGTTCGGGAACGCCGCGTGCCACGCCCAGGTGCCCAACGCGTACGTGAGCCTGCTCTGCCTGCTTCGCGATAAAGCCGGTGGAAGCGCCCTGTTCTCTGGGCATGGGTATCGCGGGCAGGGCAGGGGAGGAACCCCGCCAGCTGCCGAACAGCCTGCGTATCTCCTGCAGCATGATGCGCCGGTCAAAGTCGCCTGTGATTGCAATCCAGAGGTTGCGCGGTGTCACCAGCTTGCGGTGCCACTCCTGTAGGTCACGACGAGTGAGCCTCTGCACCGTCTGCACGGCAGGCAGCCTCCCCAGCGGATGGTTTGTGCCGTAGACCAGCCCGGCGAACTCCCTGCTGGCGATACCCGCGATGTCGTCGTTGCGTCGGCGGATTTGCTCTATCGCGCGCGCCTTCGCCAGATTCACCTGCTCCTCACGAAACGCGGGGGTTCGTACCAGCTCCGCCAGCAAGCTCAGCCCCTTGCGCCAGTCCCGCGCCAGCGTGGACAGGGTGATGCCGATGGTGTCCTCTTCATCGGCGATGTCCAGAATCGCTGCCATGTCTTCTATCGCGGTGTTCAACGCCTCTGGTGCGCGGGCAAGGGTTCCGCCGTTGCGCCACGCACGCACGAAAACGGTACTCAGCCCCGCTTTCTCCGCCGGCTCGTACAACCGCCCGCCGCGCAAACGCACCTCCACATCCACCAGGGGCAGGTCGTGGTCTTCCAGCAGGTATATCACCACCCCGTTAGGCAACACCACACGCTCCGGTTTGGGCAGGGTGTACGTCAGGGGTGGGTACTCGATGCCCGTTGGCGGCACCGCGCCAGCGTACACTGCCATGCACAGCATAAACGTTATCCACAGCAATCTTCTCATCGGCTTGCCTCCGGCGCCGGCTCCAATACTGCAACGGTGCAGTTGTCCTTACGCAGGTACTTCTGCGCCACACGCTTTACATCCTGAGCGGTGACCTTGCGCACGCGCTCCACAAAGCGAAACAGCTCGCGCCAGTCGCCCAGCACCGCATCCGCCCACAGCAGCTGCGTTGCGATGCCCTCGTTGGAGCGCAACTCGCGGATGAAATCCGCCTCTGCCCACGTACGCATTCGGCTCAGCTCCGCTTCGGTGACCGGTTGGGTGCGCAGGCGGTCTATCTCACGCCAGATTGCCTGTTCCAGTTCCTGTACGGTGTGCGGGTGGCGTGGTACGGCATCTATAACGAACAGATTCGGGTAGCGGTCACCTGGCACGGAGTAGGCGGAAACGCTGAGCGCGACCCTCTGCCGTTCCACCAGCTCACGGTACAGGCGCGAGGTGCGTCCGCGCGTGAGGATGCCCTGTATCACCGCGAACACCACATCGTCGTCGTGGGGGGCGCTGGGCTTGTGGAAACCCATCAGCATCTGCGGATTGGCAGGCATTTTCACCACCACACGCCGAATGCCTCGTTGTGGAGGCTCTTCAGGGATGTGCTTCTCCGGTAGGGGCTGTGCGGGGATATTCCCGAAATACTTCTCTACCAGCGCGATAACCCGCTCCGGATCGACATCGCCCACCACCGCCAGCCAGGTGTTGTTCGGGGCGTAGTAGGCTCGGAAGAAGCGGTCGATGTCCCTTGTGCGCAAACGCGAAACGTCCGATTCCCAGCCGATGACGGGGTTGCGATAGGGATGCACCAGAAACGCGGTTGCCAGGAAGGCTTCCCACAATGCGCCTTCAGGGCTATCGTTCACGCTCTGGCGACGCTCTTCCAGCACCACGTCACGCTCCTGATAGAACTGGCGCCAGACAGGATGGCTCATCTGGTCCGCCTGCATCAGCGCCGCCAGCTCGATGCGGTTTGCGGGCACACTGACGGTGTACACGGTCACGTCGTTGGATGTCCATGCGTTGGTGCCGGGGCTGCCCGCTCGCTCGAAGATTCGGTCGTACTCCTGCGGTATCAGCCACTGGCTCACCTGTTGCAGCAGTTGCTGTTCACGCTGCTTTATCTCGGCAATGCGCTGCTGATCCGCCTTATCACCTCTGGCAAGTTCCGCCTCCAGTTCATCGTGCAGTCGCTCTATCTCCTCCCAAATCGTCTTTTCCTTCTCGTAGTCACGTGTGCCGATGGTGGTGGTGCCTTTGAACAGCATGTGTTCCAGCATGTGGGTAACGCCAGTGCGTCCGCTTTCCTCATCCACGCCACCCACGCGGTGCAGGATATAGAAGGCGCAGGTCGGCGATTGGCTGCGAGGCAGGATCAGCACGCGCAAACCGTTGGACAGCCGATGTTGCACCACGCGCTCAGCAAATGTGCTCTGGGCGCGAGCGATGGTGGGGAATAAGAAAAGAAGCAATACCGTTGCTTGCGTGAAAAGGACACGTCGTATCATCCTATCATCTCCTGTCGCAGTTGCCATAGAACCTGTGTGCTCTTCATCTCTCTATCCAGATGATACCTCAAGTGCAGATGGACGGCGTGTCCCAGCTCACCCGCTGACGGCTCTCCCGGAAAATCCGCCTGACCGCCTGCGTTCAGCACCCGCCAGGTGAGCCACGCCAGACGCGATAGTTTCACCGTGCCGGTTGCTGTTCGTGCGCAGGAGGCACACAACACTCCGCCGGCATCGGGGCGGAAGGCAATCTGTTCGCCGTCTACCCCCTCGCCGCAGCGGGTGCAGGTATCCAGCACAGGGGTATATCCCTGCTGTAGCATGAGTGCGTTCTCGAAGAGGCATAGAGTCCACATCGGGCGCTCGCTGGTCTCCAGTTCGTCCAGAACGTCCGATAACAGGTCAAAAAGGTCTTCGTCGGGCACGCCTTCTTCCAGCAGGCGGTCTACCAGTTCGCAGGCGTAGATAGCTGCTGCGGCGTTGACCAGCAGGCGATGCAGGCGCGCCCGTGCCCGTTCTACCGATGCCTGGGTGACAATCCAGAAGGTTTTGCCCTGTGCAAGATGGAAACGCGCCTGTACGCAGGTCTCGGTGGCTCCTGCCAGTTTACTGATGGGCTTGCGCGCACCCTTTGCGATGGCAGAAATCTTGCCCATCTCGCGCGTGAAGAGGGTCAGCACCTTGTCCGCTTCGCCCAGCGGACGCCTGCGCAAGACGATTGCCTGCACGTTGACAGGAGGCAACTACGTTCCCTCCTCCAGCTGCTGTAGCAGTGTCACGCCGCTGCTGCTGCCGATGCGGTCTGCCCCCGCTTGCAACAGTTCCAACGCAAGGCTGAGGGTGCGGATGCCACCTGCCGCTTTGACTTTCAGGTGAGGTGGCGCGGCGGAGCGCAATAACCTCACGTCCTCGATGGTGGCTCCGCCCTCGCCAAAGCCGGTGGAGGTTTTCACGAAGTCTGCGCCGCTCTCCGCTACCGCGAGCGTTGCGCGGATTTTCTCCTCTTGTGTCAGGTAACAACACTCAATAATGACCTTGAGTATAGCGGGAGGTGTTGCCGAGCGGCACAGGGAAGCAATCTGCTCTATTTCGTGGCGTACCGCGCGCCAGTCTCCCGACTTCAAAGCGGGGAGGGCGATTACCATGTCCAGTTCGGTCGCTCCTGCTGCCAGAGCCTGCTCTGCCTCGTACAGCTTGACCGCCGGCATGTTCGCGCCCAGCGGGAACCCCACCACCGTGCCCACTGCCACATCGCTTCCTGCTAAATGGCGCACCGCTATTTTGACCCAACACGGCTGGATGCACACGCTGGCGAAATGGTACTGTAGCGCCTCCTCACATAACCGCTCGACCTCAGCACAGGTACCGGTGGGGCGGAGCAGGGTATGGTCAATGCGTTTTGCCAGATCTAAGCGGTTCATCTTTTCACCTCTGGTTTCATCTGTATTTTCGCACAAGTGGCTCAGAAATTCAACGTGTTCGTCCGCTCCCCTTGCTGTTCGCGGGCAAAGTTGATACACTGGATTTGCAGGAAGAGCGGTGGCGATGAGAAAATATCTCCGAGAGCTGGACTGGACGACGATACTGATAGCCCTCCTGCTGTGCGCAGTGGGGCTGGTGATGATTTACAGTGCGCGGCGGGCGCAGGGGGACGGCATCTTGTTTGTGCGCAAGCAAGCGGTCGCGATGGGCATTGGCGTGGTCGCCATGTTCTGTATCGCCTACTTCCCGGTGCAGATGTGGCAGCGGTGGACGAAGTGGTTTTATATAGTAAACGTTGCTTTACTGGTCTACGTAGACTATTTCGGCAAGGTCACCAAAGGCTCCCAGCGCTGGATTCCCCTGCCGGGCGGTTTCCACCTGCAGCCGTCGGAGGTGGCGAAGATTCTTGTCATCTTAACGCTGGCAGCGTGGCTTGCCAGCAGAGAGGAAAAGGTTCGCGACCGCTGGACGGTGCTCAAATCGCTACTGTATATCGGCGCCCCGGTCATACTGATATTTAAACAGCCCGACCTGGGCACCTCGCTGGTGGTGATGGCGATATGGTTTGGGATGATGATGCTGGCGGGAGCGAACCTGAAGCATTTGGGACTGGTCTTACTAGCAGGGCTGGTGGCTTTTGCTGCCTTGTGGCACCTGAATGTGCTGGAAGACTATCAGAAGAACCGGCTTGTCGCCTTTATGAACCCTCAACGTGACCCGCGCGGCTCTGGCTATCATATCCTGCAGGCGCGTATTGCGGTGGGTTCTGGGCAGGTGTTTGGCAAAGGGCTGTTCCACGGCACGCAAAACCTGCTGTTGTTCATCCCCGAGCAACATACCGACTTTATCTTCACGGTGGTGGCGGAGGAAACGGGGTTCATGGGAAGCGTTGTGCTGCTGTCGGCGTATGCGTTGTTGCTGTGGAGGCTCTCACGCCTAATCCTGCAGGCGCACCGTCTCTATTCGCGTCTGATTGCAGCGGGAATCACCACCTTTTTTGCCTACCATACTATCGTCAACACAGGTATGGTTATTGGCATCTTGCCGGTGGTAGGGGTGTGGCTACCCTTCGTCAGCTTTGGGGGAACGGCGGTGATTACCTGTTTCCTTGCGCTGGGCTTTATGCAAGCCATCCACCGGCAGCAGTATGAGGTGATGTTCTGAGGAGTCGCGGGGCTTCATTTCGCACCTCTCCCAGACGCTTCTTGCTCCGGAACTTTGTCCTCTATTGGTAATTCTTGCACAAGCGGAGAGCAAAGTTCAATCTTGCCGCTCTTCAATTGCCTTGATCCTCTCCAGCATCTGCTGGTATTGCTCGGGCGTGTTCATCTGGAGCAAGATGGTGTCGGTGTCCACCGGCACCTCATACACCGCTTCCGGGTGTGCATGCAGCAGGGTATTTAAGCCTTTATCCTCTGGCAGCCCCAGTATCTCTTCGCGGAAGCGCGCGCTGAATAACACCGGATGCCCGCGCTTGCCGCCATACGTGGGCACGACGATATTTTCAGGATGGTAGGCGAACGCGGTTATCAGCGCATTGTGCACCCACGCAGGTATCAGCGGTTGGTCACCGAGCACAACCAGCATGCCGTCTGCGCTCTGGTTCATCTGCGCCAGCGCCCATTGTACCGAGCAAATCATGCCTCTTTCCGGACGCGGGTTCACGATAATCTCCACCGGCAAATGTTCTATCAGCCGAAAGATTTGCGTCCAGCCATAACCCAGTACCACCACCGTATGCGTTACCCGCGAGGTGGTGACATTGCCGATGACCGTTTCGATCACCGTGCTATCGCCGAACGGCAAGAGCATTTTCGGTCGCCCCATACGGGTGGATGCCCCCGCTGCCAGTATCACCGCAACGATTTCCATATTTCATCTCCTCATGGTTCCGGATGCGCAATGAAGTACGCCACGACGGACGGGATGGTCGGCTCCTTTTATCTACACAGGGTGAGTGCGTAACCATTCCAGCTCGATACCCTGCACCCGCAGCAGATTCTGGTAGTCCTTCAGCAGGTTTTCATCCTCTCTGACCTGATGCGGCTCCGCATCCCTCTGGATGCAGAACGCGGCGAGCAACCCTGCCGCCTCGCCGATATTCCACTCTACAGGATGCAGGCGAAAACAGCCGTTGGTGATGTGCGTGGTGCCAATGTTTTTGCAGGCGGGCAACAGGTTGCGCATCCGTATCGGCAACAATGCCCCCAGCGGTATCTGGAACGGTAGCGCACCGATGTCGATGGAGTTGGTGCCGTTCGTGCTGGGGTGTAGGTCGATTCGGTAACAGCCCACGCCAACGCTATCGGGGAACGGTTTCGCCCTGTCCGCGCCCGGGTTCAGCTCCGATGCCACATGGTGCTCGGTGACAGTGAACACTGCGCGGATACGTCGGGACTCGCGGATGTAGGGATACATCGCCAGTCCATCGTCGGTGCCGGTGATGTCGGGGCGCAGATACAAGCCGGGGTAACCTGTGCCCCCGTCGGGACGGGGTGCTTCCGTCTGCAACCAGTAAAGCAAGCTGAGCGACAGCTGCCGTGCCTCTTCCAATCGCTCTTTGACCACCTCTTCGGGCTGGTCGATAATCGTTGCGACGAAGTAATCGTTCTGCGGCCAGTTGACGATGGTCACCTCATGCGGAGCGAGTTCGGGCGGATAGTGCTCCCGGCAGACGATGCGCCGGTAGGTGAACAACGAGCGGTAAGGATTATCGGTTTCATGCGGGAAGAGGTGCCAGCGTGTCCTCTCCAGCGTAATCGGATGGGCGGCATACCAGCTGAGCAGTTTGTCGGGCCAGAAGTGGGGTTGGTACTCGCGCCACCGCTCGTACTGAGCGGGTTTGTCAATGGTATGGTCACCATTGGGGTCGTATGCCATAGCGAAGCACCAGGTGATGCCCTGCACGTTGTCCGGCTGCGGCTCACCCTCCACAGCATGAGGTTCGCCGGTGTCTTGCTGCGACTCCGCACCGACCACATACTCGGTTCCGGTCATCGGCAGCAGGTCGCCCAGCTCGGTGGCGTCCAGCACGTAGCGCGCCTGAACGACCTCCTCCTCTCCGGTGTGCAGGTTGCGCATGGTGACGGCAAGCACCCTGTCGCCGTCCACCTCAGCGGAGACCGGTTTGCGGTGGGGGCGAACATCCAGCCATCCAGCGGTGCGCGGATAGTGTAGCATCGCGTTTAAAACCGCCAGACCGACGCGCGGTTCGTGGCAGAGGCGCGATACCCAGCCGTTGCCTGGGTTCAAACGCGGATTATTGCGGGCTGGTAGGGTGAGCGGGTAGTGCTCGCGGTAGAACTGGCGCACTGCGTTTCGGTACTGCCGGTAGCGCGCGGTGCAGCCGAAGCTCTCAATCCACGGGTGCTCATCGGGCGGAACCGCCTGAGCGGTTAGTTGCCCACCAATCCATTCGGTTTCTTCGCTCATCACCACTTTCAGACCGAGGCTGGATGCCGCCATCGCCGCAGCACAGCCTCCGGTTCCACCACCCACAATCAACACATCGCAACGGGTTTCCTTCATCGTCTCTGCTCCTCCACTGCTTTACTGGGTACGGTATTTTATCACGCGGAAAGAAAAACGAAAACCCCTGCAGGTTGCCCCTGCAGGGGTCAGGCAGTGTTTATCTGCCCCAACGCTCAAAGACAATGAGGTCTCCCCTCCACACGATGCCCTGCCATTCCAGCTGGTAGGGCAGGGGCGAGGTCTCAGGGATGAAGGTCATCTTGATGGTGTCAAAGAGCATGATGCTGGGCCCCAGCGCGTCGGTGGGGTCACGCCAGTCTGTGACGGTGACCTCCAGCGTGCCTTTAATGCCCCTGCGCGAAAAGCCGATATACGCGGTGGCGGGCCCGCTGAACGTCGCCGCGAACGGCTTCTCCATCGCGTACCTCTCGGCGTCGTGCATCACCACCGTCACCGGCACGATGGGCGGCCAGCTGCCGATTGTGGGTGTCACTGTGCGGAAGACGAGCTTGCCAGCCAGCGGGTCATCAGGGGGTGTAACGCCTTCCGGGCAGAGGATGTTGCGCACAGCCATCTCTAACATGCCGCCCGTGCTGGGGGTGGTGGAGGTAATCAGCACCAGCCCGCTTCCGTAGCACTTCTGGAAGAAGCACATCGGCTCTTGCGCAAATAGCGGGAGACTCCATAGTAGCAGCACCAGCGTGATGGCAAAGCGAGACATTTGCACACCCTCCTCTAGATTGGTAGGGCTATTTGCCATTCACATAGACGATGAAACCGAGAAAAATGTTCCCTCCCTGCGGCGTGAATCTGTTGAGCGAGTACCGGAGTCAAACCCGATGGAAACCAACTGAGCCAGGGGAGGAACCACAACATGGCTATCCTGACCGACAAAGATAAGGCGGCGGTGCGCGAGCGGCTGAGCGAGATGGTCAGCCCGGTGAAGATGATTGTGTTCGCGCCTGCCACCAACCTGATAGCGCCGGGGCGACGGGAGTGTGCCTTCTGCGCGGAGCTGCGCGAGCTGATGGGCGAACTGGCGGAGCTGAACGACAAACTACAGGTAGAGTTCGTTGACCCATACACCGACCCGGTGCGTGCGGCAGCATACGACCTGAAAAAGGATGGGCAGGGCTACCTTGTGCCCGCTATCGTGCTGGCGGGGCTGCAAAACGGCGAAGAGGTGGACTACGGCATCCGCTTCTACGGCATTCCGGCAGGCTACGAGTTTGCCACCCTGCTGGAGGACATCCTGATGATTTCCACCGGTCATCACCACCTCGCGCCGCAGGTGCTGGACGAGGTGTCCAGAATCGACAAGCCGGTGGACATGATGGTGTTCGTTACGCCAACGTGCCCATACTGCCCGCGTGCGGTGCTCACCGCGCACCAGTTCGCCTTCGTGAACCCGAACATTCGCGGCTCGATGATCGAGGCAATGGAGTTCGAGCAGCTGAGCCAGGACTGGAACGTGTACGGCGTGCCCAAGACCGTCATCAATGAGGTAGTGGAGTTCGAAGGGGCAGTGCCCGACAACATGGTGCTGCGCTACCTTGAAAACGCCCTCGTGAAGGCATAGGGTAGAAGGCGCGTGCTCGCCCCCTGCGCAAGCGGGGGCTTTTTTGTTGGATGCGCCTGTTGCCGAGAAAAGATGGGCGTACACGCAGGTGCAAGGGGCGCATTTGCAGGTGCGCCCCAACAACGGGGCATGCCTGTTGGGGCAGACCTGCGTGTCTGTCCCAACAACCCGGGAGCGCTGTAGGGGCAGACCTGCGTGTCTTTCCCCACGACCCGGGATCGCTGTAGGGGCAGACCTGCGTGTCTGCCCCAATAATCCAGAGGGCGCACACAGGTGCGAAGGGCGCACACACAGGTGCGCCCCTACGTGATGGAATCGTTCCTCTTGACTCTGCAGAAGGTAAACGTCTATAATCAATCAAGCGGTGGAGGGGGAGGTGTATGCAAATGCTTCGTGCACCCCGCATCGGTTGGATAAGGGAAGGCAGGAGGAAGATGGAACAAGTTTTACCCGCACTGAACGTCATTCTGGTGAAACCATCCAAGTATGACGATGATGGCTACGTAATCCACCATGTACGAGGCGTTTTGCCCTCGAACACGTTGAACGCGCTGAACGG
>CALJAP010000207.1 GCA_938027655.1 uncultured bacterium
TTGCGCAACAGCACGTTCAAACAGAACATGCCAAACGCCAGCACGGTAAAGAAACCTGTCCAGATAAGCAGAGGAGGCGTCCAGATGCGCAGGTCGCGTCCGTTCCAGAAGTTCGCGTTGCCGATATAGTATTTGTCCACCGCATCGGGGTCGCTGATGAACAGCCATTTCGGCAGATACGGTATCACCTCGCTGTCCCAGCGGTTGGCAGGATTCGCGTATTTGAAGGGATAGGTGAGGATAGGCGTAATGACCTCAATCAGGTCGTGCGATGCCATCACCGCGGTCATCAGGGTAAAGAAGTAGACGACCATCAGTTCCGCTGGCGACAAACGCCATCTCGGTATAACCCGCCCCACCACTGCGTTGACCGCGATCAAACACAGAAGCACAAACAGGATATGCGGGAACAACGAGATAGTAGTCGGCTGTCCTGCATAACGGATGGCTTCGATAGAGATGTTGAACCACGCAACAAGAGGGGCAAGAATGATGCCAACCGCTACAGCGCGAAGGGTAACTCCGCGTTGAGCAGGCATCGCCTCTTCACGAACTTCCGCTTCTGCACGTGTCCTCTGCCAGATGGTTGTTGCCATGCACCGTTACCTGTGATGGATTTGGTTTGCAAGCCGTAACCGGCTTTAACCCCCACCCCCGCCCTCCCCGCGAGCGGGGAGGTCAGGTGGAGGTAGTCCGTATGGCTCGGCAGGAGCCTCGCCCTCCGCAAAAGTGAAGGCGAACGACCAGGTTTGTCCGCATTACAGCTATAGCAAGCCCTTAGACTTCAAGAAATCGAGACTGAGCTTTGCGCTCTCCAGCGGTGGGCGTTTGCAGACGTCTTGCTCCACCGCCATCCACTTCACTCCGCTTTGCTCTGCTGCCTCGAAGATGGCGTCCCAATCCAGAATGCCATGCCCTACCTCGGCGAAGCTACCGTCCTCCGCCATATCCTTCAGGTGTAGCAGAGGCACTCGCCCCGCGTATTTGCGGATATACTGGGCGGGGTCTTCACCACCGTGTTTCACCCAGTAGGTGTCCAGTTCCGCCTGCACCAGTGTGGGGTCGGTGTTCTCGTACAAGATGTCCAGCCCGTATTTGCCGTTGAACTTCTGGAACTCGAACGAGTGGTTGTGGTAGCAGAAGGTGAATCCTGCTGCCACGACCTTCTCCCCGATGGCGTTCATGCGCTTGGCGACACTCTTCCAGCCTTCCGCATCCCGGCGCAGCTCCTCGCGCATCCAGGGTACGACGATGTACTCCATGCCCAGTCCCCGAGCCAGCTCCAGCACGCTATCCAGGTGCTTTTCCAGCTGTTCGATGCCGAAGTGTCCACCGAACACTCTCAAGCCTAGGCTATCCAGAAACTGTCTTGCCTCGTGAACGCTCATCCCGCCGGTGTCGGAAAGCTGCACCGCCGGGTAGCCCATTTCCGCTACTTTTTGCAGCGTTCCCTTGAAATCACGCGCCATGTCGTCGCGCACGGTATAAGTCTGCAAGGCGATACCAAACTTTCCCATTTGCTTAACCTCCTGCAGGTTGCTTGACCTTTTGTTTCGCCGCGCCAGGCGGTTTTCCCTGTATGCTTCCTACTGCAGCGATTTCTCCCGAATGGCGGTCATCGCGCGGCGCACTGCATCGATTGCCTTCTCGTCGGCGGCGTTTGCCGCCACCAGAAAACCCGCTCGCGCACCGGTCACCAGCAGAATCTGAGCAAACCACATCGTGTTGCTTCCCGCGTGCTGTAGCACCAGTCCTCGCGTCCACGCAGGTTTGGCAACGCCCCAGCCCATTGCATACGCGCTGTCGTCGGGTGGTGTGTGTAGTCTGGCAAAGGTGGACTTGCGGAGCAAAGGAGGGTCTTCTCCGGACGCACCCCTCAGATGCAGAATGGCATAACGCGCCCAGTCGGGCAGGGAGAGGTGTACGGTGCCCGCCGGACCAAGCACGGGCGGATTGTCCGCGAAGGGTGAAGGTGGCACGGGCTGGTATCCGCCCGCGCCAGAGCGATGCCCCCAAGCCCCGGTGGCAGGAGCGCCGAAGCCCGCGCTCTTTATCCCTAGAGGACGGAACAGCTGTTCCTGCATCCATTCTTCCCAGGTTTTGCCCGTCACCGCCTCGACTATTGCACCTGCCACCACATACCCGCCGTTGGAGTAAACGGTCTTCTCGCCTGGCTTCGCTACAGGCTCTTGCTGCAGGATAACCTCCGCTGCCTGCAATCGCTGCTTTGCGGACAGACTCCACAGTTTGGGAAACACCTGCGGGTGAGGAATACGGTCTTCAGGCAAACCGGAACGGTGGGTGAGTAGTTGCTCTATGGTGACCTTCCAGAAGTCGCGGCGGATGCTTTTGCGAATATCAGTCAGCACTTCCGCCACCATGCTGCCCCAATCCAGCCTGTCCATCTCCACCAGTCGTGCGATAAGGGTGGCGGTCATGGATTTGGTGCAGGAGCCGATATGGAAGCGGTCATCACGGCGTATGGGGTCGTCTCTGTCCGCCCGGCGTTTACCCACTGCGCCCAGCGCCACCAGCTTGTTCTTCTGTATCACCGCTGCTGCCAGCGCTGGGATTTGGGCTTCATTGCGTATGGGTTCAAGGATCTCGTTCAGGTTACACATTAACGTACTCCAAAGGGTTGATTTTCCAACACTGTCGCGTGTATGCTGTAGAGAGGATATTCTCTGCTGGCTGGAGGTACTCATGCATCATCTGGTAGACTTGCGCAGTGATACGGTGACTGTGCCTACACCGGAAATGCGTCGTGCGATGGCAAACGCCGAAGTGGGCGATGACGTATACGGGGAAGACCCCACCATCAACCGCCTGCAGGAGCGGGCGGCGGAACTGCTGGGCAAGGAAGCCGCGCTTTTTGTGCCTTCCGGCACCATGGGCAACGAAATCGCTATCAAAGTGCACACGCGCCCCGGTGACGAGGTGCTTATCGATGAGGATTGCCACATCGTTAAGTGGGAACTGGGGGCGGCGGCGTTCATCAGCAGCGTGCAGCTGCACACTGTGCCAAACCAGCGGGGTATCGTGCCGGTGCAAGAGTACGCCAGGCGCATTCATCCCGGCGATGACCACGTACCCCCCACCCGCCTCATCTGTCTGGAGAACACTCACAACGCCGCAGGTGGTGTGGTGTTACCTCTGGAATACATGCGTGAGGTATGGACGCTCGCTCAGCATCATGGGGTGGCGGTGCATCTGGACGGCGCACGCCTCTTCAACGCGGCGGTCGCTCTCGGTATCCCTGCCAGAAAACTGGCAGCTTATGCCGACTCGGTGATGTTCTGCTTGTCGAAGGGTTTGGCGTGTCCGGTTGGCTCCATCTTGTGCGGTTCACGCGCTTTCATCGAGGAAGCGCGGCGAGTGCGCAAAATACTGGGAGGCGCCATGCGGCAGGCTGGCATTCTGGCAGCGGCAGGGCTGGTCGCGCTGGACACCATGATAGACCGCCTTGCTCAGGACCACGCCCGCGCCCGAAGGTTAGCCGAAGCGGTGGCGAACATGCCCGGCTTCTGGGTGGACATGGAAACCGTACAGACCAATATGGTGTACGTCCAGACTGAGCAACCCGCTCGACGCATTGTGCAGCAGCTGGAGACGCTAGGCGTGCTGTGTCTGGACGTGTTCCCGCATACTATCCGACTAGTCACTCACAAGGACATAGACGATGAGCACATCACTCGCGCCATCGATGCTTTTGCGAAGGTGGCCCAGTGAGCAGGGGGCAGACACTACTCGCTAAGCCTGTGGCGAGCTGTCCTCTCCCTTCAGGCGTTTCAACTCCGCCTCCATCTCTCGCAAGCGTCTCTCCAGCTCTGCCCGCTACCGACCGCCCGCCTGTGGCGACAGCAGATGCTTCGTGAGCCACTCGTCCACTTTGCGCAGCACCGCGTCTGGCTGGGGCATATGTCCCCCTTCCAGCCACACAATCTCCTTCGGCTCCTTCGCAGCAGCGAAGAGACGCTCGGTGCACTCTTTAGGCACAATCGGGTCGTCCTTGCCGTTAATCATCAGCAGGGGACGGGGGGCGATACGCGCTACCCAGTTCACCGGGTCTATTGGTCCGACCACTTCGTTGATTTTCTGCGGGTTCTTAAACAGCTCGGGGTTCTTTTCACGCAGCTGCACGGCGGTAGGGTGCTGGCTATTGCTGAAGAGGTAACCCCAGTCACCTCCTGCTACAACGAGGATGGGCGCCTGCACGCGCTCGTCCACCCCAGCCAGAATACCGCCCAGGATGCCGCCCATGCTCAGCCCGATATACCCGATGCGCTTGCCGTCTATCTCCGGGCGGCTCTGCAAGAAATCGATGGCGCGACGCAGGTCAATCACCGTCTGCACGAAGGCATCGCGGTTGCGATAGATGTGGGTGCTGAGAATGTCGCTCCCCGGCTGTTTGCGGTCGCCGTGGTACTCGGCGTCGATAGCCAGTGTAGAGATGCCTCGCATCGCGAACGCAGGTGCCAGCATCTGCAGACCGTTCTTGTCTCCGCCGTAGCCGTGCATGATAATCACACAGGGGTAAGGGGGCGTTCCGGTAGCAGGTACGCACCACCAGGCGGGCACGCGCTTGTCGTGCACACTATTGTATTGCACGCGATATATCACGTAGCCAGTGCCGCGTTGCTGCTCCCGGACCTCCGCGTCGAGAGGCAGGTCCTTGTCGTAAGCGTACAGCTGTTCGTACGGCAGCGTACGACCAGGCTCCGCGTTTTGTGTGCGGGCACACCCCGTAGCAACCGTTAGCAGTGTGATCGTCATCACGCAGTGAGTCAGCAACTGCCACAACCGCTCAGATTTGCAAAATAGGGGGTTCATTTGTCTGCTCCTCTTCTTCAGGGATTGGAATGCCTTCTTCTATCATAAACAGGTGCAAAGCAATGCTCGCGAGGGCTTTCGCGACCTCAGTGTCATAGAAAGGACGGTCTGGTCGCTCCTTCAATTCGCGCCACACCGCTTTTAGCCATACTGCACTCTCGCGATCGCCTCCCAATAGTATAATGCTGCTACAAAGGGGCAATATATATAGCAATGTATTACGTAATTTCTCGCTGTGGAACAACAGTTGCATGGCGTTCTTAAACGCCTGTTGTTTACGCTCCTCTTCCGTTTGTGGCGTGAGCACGATGCGTGTATCCATCTCCTTCGTCACTTTTTGCAACACGATACCGAACTCCTCAGGAGGCGGGGTATAAGGCACAAGTAACATCACCGCCCTAGACGTTGACCTGGCAGGAGTAGGAGCAATCAACGAGCTGACCAGCCATCCCGTTTCGGCATCGGAAATAGAGTCGATGGGATAAGGAACAGGCTCTTCAGGGGGGGCGGGAAGTCTTCCCCAGTAAAACGCCGCGTGGGCAGGCATACTGACACGGTCGCGCAAATTGCGCTCGCGCGTTGCGTGGGCAACCTGTATTGCCCAGTCTACCGGCACGCGCACGAACTCGTTAGAAATGTCGTCATGACCTCTGCGCGGTTTCGGCACAAACGGGTAGTCCAAGCACTCGCGATACAGCTCGTCTACCGCTTCATCCACCAGCTCTGCGTTGTCCAGATAGCCGTTCGGATTGATGTCCAAAAGGAAGGCAGCCTTCTGACCAGAAGCGTGGCGCAGGAAGAAGCGTATATGCACCATCGCCATATGGTTCGGTGCCGCGTAAGGAGACGCCGCAAAAGCCTCCTCTACTACCCATGCCTGGGAAAGATCGGAGGGTTCAACCAGGGACTGCTCTTCTCGTTCCTGGGGCAAAGTGACCTGCACCCCGCGGCGGCGCAGTTCAAACATAGCCTGTTTCACCGCCCGTCGGAGTGTTCCTGTTACGCCTGCCTTGGCGACCAGGTACGCCAAGACGCCAGCGTACTCGGGCTGTGTGCCCATCCACTGTGCGGCAGCAATCTGCTCTGGTGGCGGAAGAGCGAGAATCCGGTTTGCCGCCTCGGCGATGCGCTCGTCATGCACGTCAGAAATACCCCGTGCTGGCTCCAGCAGGCTCATAGTTGCCTCAGATGGTGTGGCGATAGATTCGCTCTTGCGCTTGGGCATCCGTGTTTGCCAGTCCTCCCCCCCCGTCAATTGCTTTCTCATTTTACCCGTGCGCAGGTGGATTTCCTGCATGTTTTTCACTCGCCAACAAGTGTCAGCACGCTGCGAGGAGGTACGGTTATCTCCTCCGAGCTCTTCACTATCTGCAGGCGAGCGAGGTCGTGCTCGGCAGAGGTAACGAACGTGGTTAGCTTGTCCGGTTTTCTGTCCATATTCAACTGTAGCTCTGTTATCTTGTTATCCACATTCACAACCACACAGACGAATCGCGGACTTCTCGCTTGTATATAGGCAGAAATTAACACTTTCCCCTCCACTTCCGACGGTTCGGTGTATACACGGATTGCACCCGGTCGGATGAATCGGCTGAAATTACCCAGCACCCATAGGGTTTTAGAGGGCAGGATATTCTGTTGCCCGATACGCCGATAATCGGTGTATATCAGCCCGTCTTTGTAGTCGTAGGGTGAAACCGCCAGCCACCAGTGCCACGCCGACGCATTGGCAGCGGTCAGGTCATAGTGTATCACGCGCGCTACTCGAAGGGCGGTATCCATCCCGAGGTCGCGTCGATGCTCCATCACACAGTACTCTGTCTGCCAGTACTGGGCGTTGGGGGCATAATGGTCTATATTCTCGCGCACGACCCGCCGGAGGTCTTTCAGTTGATGCAGGTTGGAGTCGGTCCAGTAAGAGTGTGCACAGATACGATTGCCCACTTTGCGTCGAATCTCGGTGTCCCCCAGCAGGTCGCGGATGTACTGACCGTACATCCCCCATCCTCGGGAACGGTTACCGTGTGTATAGGCGGCTTTCGCATCCTCAATGTGTGCCCAGCGGCGGTAACACTCGTCATCCAGCAGGGATATTAGCTCGCCCGCCTCCGGGACAACTATCTCGGTAGCCAGTTTGCGGGAGCGTATCTCGTCATGCAAAGCGTGAATCACGCGCTTCAGGTCTTCGTTGTTGTAGCGGCAACCCTCCTGCCCCCCTTCCCACTCCCAGTTTGGCTCGTTGACCGGGCTGATATAGTGAAAAGACAGCCCCTCTTTGGCAAAGTGCTCGAGGACATCTACGAGGAATCGCGCAAAACGTCCCTCATAGCCTGGCTTCAGGTTGGTGGAGCCAGAGTGCTTGTCACAATGGGCATGTCCGTTCT
>CALJAP010000208.1 GCA_938027655.1 uncultured bacterium
TTGGCGTTTGGATCAAGCTCGCCGGGCGGCTGGTACCCTCCCAGCCACGCGGGAAGGGTGAGCAGGCTGGTGATGACTGCGTTCTCATCCGCGCTGTGCACGGTTGCCAGATAGCCGTTGTAAAAGCCTGGCACAGTCACCTTGTTGGCAAAGGCTGCGGCATCTTCCCAGGAAGAAGAACCGCCGTACACCTGGTACAGGTGCCCAAAACGGGGGTTTTGCCCATTTTGTGAGAAAAATTGTGGAAATTTTTTAGGCGGTATACTGGTTGTGTAGATGTGCCGCTTCATAGTGCTTCTGTACGCTCTGTGGAGTAATGGAGGCTAGTTCGGCAAAAACTGGGGAACCGGCGCACCGGTCAGCGCGCTGAACAGGGCAGCCAGTCCGCCGCACAGTGCTTCCCCCAGCAGGAGACCGAGAAAGAAGGGAAGATAGCGGCGGTAGCTATGCAACCCGCCAAGACGCACGCAGAGCCACCTCAACAACCACCCCAGAAAGACCGAGAAGTAGATACGCCCCATTGCATAAGTGCTTGCCATTACCAGTCCGATGGGGCTGATCTGCCACCAGATGTATCGACTACGCATCCAGCCCAGCCACAGGGAGAGCAGACCGCCGATGCCCATGGCCAGAATGCCGCCGCCGTGGGGGCGCAAGGGAGATTCTCCATAACCCAGTGCCCTATCCAGCGACCAATGGGGAGCCATGTTCGTACCATAGTAATCCAAAGTCACGCTGCCATATCGATAGGACACTCCCACGAAGGCAAAGAAGCCTACGATGAACCCCACACATAAAGCCAGTGCTATTGCTCTGGTCAGCCAGCGGGCTGGTAGTCGGGAAGGACGTGCCAGACTGTAGGCGTTGGCCACCGCGGGCATCGGATGCTCGCGTGGGTCATGCATGATGACGACCTGCGTCAGCAACGTGATGCTGGCGGTCTGCGTGGTGAAGTAGCTGGAACCAAAGAAAGCCATCGCGTCGGTGGGGATGAAGGGCGTTTGCACAAATAGCAGCCCCGCTTCCGCAACTACCCGTGTTAATACTATCATAATCAGAATGAATAGCACAGTGACGATGAGCGCAATTAGCAAAGGGATACCTGCCCAATACAGCCATGCCAGAATGCCCACCAGACAGATGCTGATCAAGATAACCGCTGTTCGATAGCCCATTGGTTCATGCTGGTCGGCATGAGGTTGCTTGGAAGTGATGACTCGCCATACATGTTGCCAGTGCGGGCGGGCTATCCACACTATCCACAATGCCCATACGATAAGTGCGCCGGTAGCCATTGCTCCTTCGTGGTGCAGTGGGCCGAGCATCAACGGGTCCATCCCCAGCTGTACCCGAATCACTCTTACCAGATGAAGCATGAGGAAGGTGAACCACAGGCTAAACGATACCTCGGCGGGGAGTAGATACACTGCACCAATGACAGCGAAAAACAGCTCCATCACTCCCAACCCCAGTGCGTTCCACGGTGGGTCAGGGAACCAAATGTTCGTATCCACCGGCGCCAGCCACGCCGGTATCGACGGACTGAGCGCGTGAGCAGCGTTGATGCCGTGATGCACCGCGACAAACAGTACCCCAACCCAGAAGAGCCGATTCTGGTATAGCGCTCCGCCTGCCCGATCTACTGCGATCTCCAGAGGTAGCACTGCCAAGGGAAAAGTGAGGCGTTCCCGTTCCACCCATTGTTTGCGCAGTAAGGCGCACAGGGCGATAAACAAAGTAGTGAACAGAGCAAATAGGACGCCCCAGCTCACCAGTACGGGTATCCATGCGAGAAAAGGAATAGGCATCCCCGGCGGAACGCCCTCGTAGAACCAGCGGATAAGAGGGGAGTTCGGGTCCTTGCTCAGAAGCAGAGCATCTGGCGAGCTCGAGAACGCGCTGATCCATCGTCTTCCGGCGTTAGCAAAGTATGCGGGAGCAACTACCATCGGACCCAAGTATCTCCACAGTCCTGATGATGCTAAGCTGGCTCCCGTTGCCCACATACTCCATGCGACAAGCAGTTCGGGCGTACTCAGAGCCAGCGTGGGATGCAGGCGGCGCAAGAGAGGGTTCATTACCCATGCAAGGACGGTAAACAGGCAGAGTGCACCAATAGGTAAATGGTTACCGTAAAGGAAAGTATTTTTGAGGTGATAGTCATTATAGGGGGTAATGCTACAGAGAAAAGCAACACCCCCTATGCCAACGAGCACAGCTACAGCTGGACGCAGGGGAGTAGCAGAGCGGGCAGGATGCTCCGGTGCTTCCTGAGTCACGGTATCGCTGGCGTCGCAAGTGCCAGCAGCTCCCTCCAATCCGACATATCCTCCGCTGTGCATCTTCATCCACGAACAGGTTGTCTCTTCGCACCTCAGTGTGGCACCGTGGGTTGTGAAGGTGTTACCGTGCCTCGCCGCTGGTACTGGTAGAACTCAGGTGGTGCACCGCGCGCCTCCTCTCTCTTAACGCCGCGCGTGTAGAATATGTAGCCCACTATTGCCAGTACGATAACGATGAGCACCACTGCGATAACAGGGTTGACCTCTTTGTTTTGCATCTGCCTTCTCCTGGTTGCCTGATGATAAGGGGCAGGGAGGGTGTTCTCCCCGCCCTCGAACGGTTTTACGAGCCTGCACGACACGCCGGTATCGGGTCTATCGCCTGGTCGTCCTGCACAGTCCACAGATGCGGGCAGTAGTCTCCCCAGCGTCGCGTGGACACGTGCCCGTCGGTCCAGAGCACGTTCAATCTCTGGTTGAAGAACCCCTGCACGTTGGGGTCGGTGGATACCCAGTCCTTGCCGACCGAGGTGAACCCGCAGGGCAGCGTGCCGTTCAGCACCAGATCGCGGTCGCACGACGACCAGAGGTCTGGGTACTTCGCGTTCAGCACATAAATGGTCTGAGCGGGCAGTGCCAGTTCAGCCAGCTTTACACCGCCGCGCGCCCAGAAACCGGGACCATAGTGATTGTACCGGTCGTCAGGCCAGGGAAGAGTGCGCCAAGCGTCCCACGGGTCCGAGTTGTTCAACCCGTAAGAAACTCGTACGACCCGCCCCTCACCGACGCCATCCACGATGTCCCGCCACAGACCGATATTCCACCCCAAATTGCGGGCATCTGTCATCGTCCATACCTGTGCAAACTGCGGGGAGACCAGAATGCCCTTGTTCTTCAGGTATGGGAAGATGAACGCCATCCACGGGGTGTACGTGCCGCCTGTGTCGGGGTCGGGTGGCAACATGAAGAGCCCTGCGGGTACCAGGGTCTCGTCGTAGTCCTGTGCGTACATCTGCAATGCGAGCCCAATCTGCTTGAGGTTGCTCATGTCAGATGCCTGACGCGCTTTGGAGCGTGCCTGAGCGAACACTGGGAACAGAATGGCTGCCAGGATAGCGATAATCGCTATCACAACCAGTAGTTCGATCAGGGTGAATGCCATTGTGCGCTTCATTACGGGTATACCTCCTTCTTAGGTGAGAGTGATCGATTGGATGCTACGACAGCCTCTTTCGGGAGCGGTACGCCATGCTGCAGCGCGCCACACGACTGGCGCACAACGAGGTGAGTGGGCAAGGCGATATGTTCGTCTATCCCGCTCTCACCCCTTAGCAGGCGCATCACGAGGTTTGCCACTGCCCTCCCCAATTCTTCTTTGGGTTGCCAGACAGTGGTCAATGGAACCCAGAGATGCTCCGCACAGTCCATATCTGCGAAACCGACGAGAGCCACGTCGTCGGGAACCCGTAACCCCATGTCAAAAGCGGCACGCATCGCGCCGATGGCTACAGGGTCGTGGGAAGCAAATATGGCATCTGGGCAGTGTTTGGCGAACAGGCGCCGAAAGCCTTTGTAGCCGTTCTCCTCGCCGAACCCACACACTTCCACGATGGGCTGGTGTCCGGATTCTTGCATCACCTCCTCATAGCCCAATAGGCGGTCACGTCCCACGCTGAGCGACTGGTCGCCTGCCAGATGGGCGATTTTCCGATATCCGCACCGCACCAGATGCTCCGTTGCCAGCCGAGCACCTGCGCGGTCATCGCATCCTACGTAGGGAAGAGACAACGTCCGCGCGTACCGGTCGAACAGTACGGCGGGGATATGCTCCTGTTGTAGTGTGCTCAGGAAGGAAGCGTTGCAATCGGGATTGCAGGAAGCGATTAACAGTGCCTCCACCTGCCGACTAATCAACGAGCGGATCTCCTTTTGCTCTATCTGAGGGTCATCGTCCGAGTGACATATCAGCACCGTGTAACCCTCGCGTTTAGCCACCTCTTCAATGCCGATAACCATGTGTAGCCAAAAGGAATGCCGCAGGTTGGGAATGAGCACGCCGATAAGATAAGTGCGTTGCGATACCAGTCCCCGTGCCAGCAGGTTTGGACGGTAGTTGAGCCGTTCTGCTGCCTGCAAAATGCGCTGGCGCATGGCTTCGCTGACGCCCTTGTCATTGCGCAAGGCTCGGGAGACTGTCATTGCGGAGACGCCGACCTCCTCCGCGATATTCTTGATCGTTGCACGCATCCTTTGTTATCTCATGAACGTTAACGTTAACTATGCTTATTTTAGCAGCACGCTCCAAAAATTGCAAGCTCTTTTCGAACCGCCTCGTGAAAAAATGCTAGTGTGCAGAAGTCAGGGGGACGCGTTGCCAGCCCTTGTGAGGGAATGGGCATCCGACGCTTGACAGCAGGAATCGGTTTCCCGTATGATAAATAGTAGACTAAACACGAAACTGGAGGGCGGTGAGCCGTGGCATCGGTCACGTTAAAACACCTGACCAAAGTCTTCAAGAACGTCGTTGCCGTCAA
>CALJAP010000209.1 GCA_938027655.1 uncultured bacterium
TTGCTTCAGTTTACACCCTGCAAGGGAAAGATTGCAAGAGGCGTAGGGGCAGACCTCTGTGTCTGCCCCTGTCTGTGTCTGCACCTATCTGTGTCTGCACCTATCTATGTCTGCCCCTATCTGTGTCTGCACCTATCTGTGCCTGCCCGTATCTGTGTCTGCCCGTATCTGTGTCTGCCTACGGGTTGCCTGCAGCTACAGTTCGCGCGGGCCGCCTCCACCGCCTGCAGGTCCGCCAACACCGCCGGGGCGCATGCCGGGTCCTCGCGGGAACTGGAACAGCTTGCCCTGCATTTTCTTCCACTGCTCTTGCTGCTGCGCGGTAAGCACGGCAAGCAGTTCCTTATCCATCTGCTGGCGCAGCCCCTGCATCTGCTGCATGAGTGCCTGCCGGTCTACGCCCGGTGCACGTCCCTGTTGCCACATCTGCATCTGCTTCTGGCGATACTGTGCCGTGATGTCGCTGATCTTCTTGCGCTGTTCTTCGCTCAGGTTTAACTCCTTCGCGACATCGGCACGCATCAGCGCCGATGCACCCTCTGCCTGCAGCTGCAGCTCGCGCAGGCGACTCTTCTGGGCGGGCTGCAGGATTTTGCTGATGCCCTCATCCCACTTCTGCATTGCCTGCTGCATCATCTGCTCTCGTTGTTCGGGAGTGGCATCGCGTATCTGCTGCATGAGTGCCTGCATCTGCTCACGCTGCTCCATCATCAACTGCCCAATCTGTTGTCTCTGTTGCTCGGTGATGCCCAGTTCCTTTTGCACATCCGGCATCATCAGCAGCCCGAAGCCACCGCCCATGCCGAAACCGGGGAACATACCGGGACCCATACCGCGCCGTCCACCAGCACCGCCCGGACCCGGTTGCGCCAGCGCGGTGCTCACCAGCGCCAGCACAGCGAACATGACCATCAGTTTTTTCATGTTCATTCACCTCCTGCACTTAATGACGCAGAACTCAGACAAAGGTTTTAACCTCCGCAGTGCTGAAACATTCTCTGGTACAATAACGCTGGTATTTTGCTGTCGGAGGTGAACCCGGTGCATGTAATGGAATCACAACCAGCCCCTGATTTCGCGCTTCCGGCAACCGACGGTAGCACGGTGCGCCTGTCGGAACTGCGCGGCAAAAAGGTGGTTCTCTACTTTTACCCAAAAGACGATACGCCTGGCTGCACAAAGGAAGCCTGTTCGTTCCGCGACAATCTGGGAGTATTGCAGGACATGGGCGTAGTGGTTCTGGGCGTCAGCCCGGATAGCGTCGACTCGCACCAAAAGTTCGCTCAAAAGTATGGGTTGACTTTCCCTCTGCTTGCCGACGAGGGCGCGCAAGTCGCTACCCTTTATGGCGTGTGGAAGGAGAAGAAGCAATATGGCAGGACGTACATGGGCATCGAGCGCACCACCTTCCTAATCGATGAAAACGGCTTCGTACGTCGTGTCTTCCCCAAAGTAAAAGTAGAGGGTCACGTCGAAGAGGTCATTGAGGCGATTCGCTCTCTGGAGGCGCAGAAATGAAGCACCACAGCATCATGGTGTCTCTGCTGCTGGCGGCATGGCTGGTGTCGATGGCGTGGGCGCAAACGCCGAAGGTACCCGAGTCGGTGCAGAAGGCGAACGAGGTGCTCACCGCGCTGACGGACATCGACCTGCTGCTGGTGCTGACCCCGCTCAAGCTGAATAAGGAGCAGATAGGCAAAATCAAACCCCTGCTGGAGCAAGCGCAAGCCGACCTGATGCGCATGGAGGAGCGCAATGCCCAGGCTCTGCTGCAGATGCGCGAGGAGATACTGGCGGCGAGGAACGAAGCGTTGAAGGGCAAGACCCCTCCTGACGAACTGCGCAAGAAGCTGCGCGAAGCAGACAACGCCGCCGTGCAACTGCGCATCAAGACTGTGGACCAGGTGGTGCGCACCCTCTGGGCGAAACTGGACGGCATTCTTTCCGACACGCAGAAGCAGACCGTCCACAACTGGGCACGAGAGCAAATGCGTGCGGCACGCCGCCCGGATGTGGACAAGGTGAGTAAGCGAGAGCTGGGTGAACTCTTTGCACAGGAGGTGTTGCTCGCTCCACGCACACTGCCGCTGCTGGAGGAGCTACAAAAAGTCGCTGAATGAACGGTACACCTGTCTTGAATCGGTTGGTTCGGCGAAACTTTGCGGTTCTTGTGCTGGATGTGGCGTTCTACTCGATTGGCTTTGGCTGTTTCGATGCCAACACCATCTTGCCCCAGTTTCTGCAAAAGATGGGAGCCCCGCCGAATCTAATTGGTCTAATTGTAGGGCTGCGTTTGCTACTCATCTATGCCTCGCAGCCGTACGCCGCTCACCTCTTGCATGGCAAGAGCCGCGTGAAGCCGTTTGTGATTACCGCCTCTATCGTGAGTAGGGTGCCCCTGTTTCTGTTGTCTTTGCTCATCTGGTGGTACGGCGAACATCGTGTGCTAGTCCTCTCCGCGTTTACGGTGTTAATCATGCTGTATGCAGCCGGGGGTGGTTTCGTCAACATCGGTTGGACAGAGCTTGTTGGTAGGGTTATGCCCAAAGACATACGCGGACGGTTCTTCGGGACCCTTCAAACGGCAGCCTCGTTGGCGGCGCTCGCGGCGCCGTTGATTGTGACCTACGTACTCACCTACCGCTCGTTGCAGTTTCCGCAAAACTACGCTTTGCTGCTGCTCCTGACGGCACTCGGGATGTCCCTGTCGTTGGTGATGTTCCTCCTGGTGCGTGAACCGAATGCTGCTTTCTGTAACGAATCGAACCGTAATTTTGCAAAGCACCTACGCGATATTCTTCATCTCTGGCGCGAGGATTGTGCCCTGCGTATGGTGCTCATCACGCAGTTCCTGGTGGCAGGCGCAGGCTTAGCGACGAGCTTCTATGTGCTCTATGCGCGGCAGCGGTTCGACTTGTCTGAATCATATGTTGCTATCTACCTTACCTCGCAAACAGTGGGTTCAGTGGTTACCGGACCATTCTGGGCATTGACTGCCGACCGGGTGGGCGCGTTACGCGCCGTGCGACTGGTTGCGTGGCTCTCTGTGCTTCCGCCCCTGACTGCACTGATGATGCCTGTCGCATGGGGGTTCATGTTCGTCTTCGGCTGTGTGGGAATGCTCAACTGGTGGGTAGGGAATGCCTTTATCAACATCATCCTCTCCATTGCTCCCCCTGACCACCGCCCAACATATATTGGACTGCAACAATTGATGAACCTGCCCGCGGCGACTGCGCCCTTCATCGGTGGATTGATTGTGAGCTGGTTGGGCTACCCCACAGCGTTTACTGTTGCGGCGATAACCGTATCGCTCGGCATATGGATGGCATATCGCATCCCTGACCACCAAAGATCGCCAGCATCGTAGCCCGTCATGAGAGGACAGGTAGCCCAATGAACGCGACTGCGCTCGGTACAGCAACAATACGACGCAATATCATCGCTATCATCAGCGATGTGGCGTTCTTCATGGTGGGGTTCTCCTGTTTTGACCCCACTACCGTCATGCCTCAGTTTCTGCGTGAGCTGGGAGCCTCACCCCAACTGATAGGGCTGATTAGCGGATTGCGACTGCTGGTGCTGTTCGCGCCTCAGCCGTACGTCGCCCACCGCGTGCACGGCAAAAGGCGAGTGAAGCCGTTCCTTGTCACCGCCTGCCTGATTGGCAGGCTGCCTATGTTGCTGCTGTTTCTGCTGGTGTGGTTCTACGGCAAAAACCATACGCTGGCTTTGTGGGCGTTCGTCTTCTTCAGCCTGTTGTTCATCGGGTCAGACGGTTTCAGCATTGTACCCTGGACGGAGATTATCGGCAAGTCGGTGCCGGAGACGATACGCGGGCGGTTCTTCGGAGCGATGCAGACCGTTTCTTCGCTGGCTGCACTGGTTGCGCCGGTGCTGGTCAGCAAGGTGTTGAGCCTGCGCTCGCTGGAGTTTCCCCGCAACTACGCCCTGCTCCTCTTGCTGATGGCGACAGGGTTGCTTCTCTCGCTCCTTATGCTGTTGTTGATACACGAACCGGACACCCCTCCGCGGGAGGACCCGGAACGCACCTTCTGGGAGCACCTGCGCCGCATCCCTGCCCTCTGGCGCGATGACCCCGCCCTGCGCTGGGTGCTGACCACACAGTTTCTGCTGGCAGGTGGAGGCGTCGCATCCAGCTTCTATGTGCTGTATGCCCGAGAGCGGTTTGGCTTGCCCGAATCGTATGTGGCGATTTACCTCACCGCGCAAACGGCGGGCGCCGTCATCACCGGACCGCTCTGGGGATGGATGGCAGACCGTTTCGGCGCGGTGCGCGCTCTGCAAGTGGTGGTGTTGCTCGCGCTGGTTCCGCCTCTGGCTGCTCTGGTTATGCCGGTTGCGTGGGGATTCGTGCTGGTGTTTGGCTGTCTGGGCGCGCTGGGATGGAGCCTGTGGAACGCCTTCACCAATGCCATCCTTTCCATCGCACCGCCCGCCGAGCGACCGACGTATATCGCCCTGCAGAACTTTATGAACCTGCCTGCTGCTACCGCGCCCTTTATCGGTGGGCTGATTGTGAGCTGGGCTGGCTACCCGGCGGCGTTTATCACCACCGCGGTGATGGTATCGCTAGGCGCATGGAGCGCATGCCGAATACCGCCGAAGAGCTGTTGACAACCGTGCCGTAGTATTGTATGATACCGTGCAGAGCTGTAAAGCAGTCAAGAGGTTCAGATACAGGTGAACCCGGTTCGCAAGAAAGCATTTCTTTGGAATTGTTTGCTCGTTCTCAAGGGGGTCCTGATTCTCGGCGGGCTGACGGCAGCGGTTGGAAAGGGTACCGACCCCGGCGTTGCCGTCATCCCGGCACAACAGCTGCCACGCCCTCCTGCCATCGACGGCGTCCTCTCCCCCGGGGAATGGGAGGGTGCGGCACGAATCGCCCCCTTCTGGTATCTGAAAGAACAACGCGAGGCGGAGCTGCCCACTACCGTCTTCCTTGCCTACACCGCTAACGGCATTTATGCCGCGTTCGATTGCTACGACCCGGAGCCGGAAAAGATTCAGGCGCAGGAGGTTCGTCGAAACGCCGACCTCTCCAAAGATGACTACGTGGAGATAGCAATTGAGCCCACTGGTGTGGACATAGCGCCATACGTCTTCCGGGTCAACGCGCGCGGCACCCAGTACGATGAAATCCCCGGAGGCAGCGTGAGCAATGTACAGTGGCGGGGCGACTGGAAGGCGGCAGCGGTACGCCATGAGCGCGGCTGGAGCGTGGAGATGTTCATCCCGTTTCGGATGCTGCGCATCCCGCAGGGGCAACAAACTCTGGGGGTGGTGCTGCTCCGGTTCGTGCCGCGATTGGGAACCACGTACTACTACCCCAACACAGGCACAGCGTACGACCCGCTCAAACGCGCTCACTGGAAGGGTCTGCAGTTACCCGAGGTGGTACCCGCCCCTGTGATCCTGCCCTACACCCAGCTGGATAGCACCTCAGGAAACACCGAGTGGCGCAGCGGGCTGGATGTGAAAATCACCTCGCGCGGAGGGATTACCACCCTGTTGACGCTCAACCCCGACTTCAAGAACATCGCGCTAGAGGTGGATAGTGTCTCCTTCAGCTACGTACCGCGCATCGTGCGCGAAACGCGCCCCTTCTTCATCGAGGGGGACGACTTCTTCCCCGACACTACCCTCTTTTACAGCGGGAACCTGCGGATGGTGGATGCCGCGCTGAAATCCTTCGGTGCACTGGGCAGATGGAGCTACGGTGCGCTCGCCACCACAGGCGGCGACCAGAGGGCGATTGTAGGGCGAGTAGGCTACCAGATTACCAACCGTTCTCGCACAGAGGTACAAATCGTGCGCGACGACCGTCCCGGCGTCCATGCCACCGCATTGGGTGCGGGTGCAGTTGCCTTGCCTGCTTTTTCGGACGGATACGCCAGTATCGCCGCGCTCTATTTCCGCACCTCGGGGCAGAACATGCCCGTTGGCGAGAAGATGGCTCTCAGCTTCTGGCGGTATCGGGGGGATGGGCGCATCAGTTTCGGTGGGCAGGTCCAACAGATTTCTCGCGCTTTTAACCCCACGCTGGGCTACGCGCCGGAGGTGGGCTTGCGGGGATATGATGTATCTATCGTGTACGAAAATCATTGGCAAGACCGCTCCGTGCAGGAGCTGAACACCGGTGTGAACCTCTCTCAACGATGGAAACTGGACGGCGGAACCTTCGACGAAGGGGCTACCGTGTGGGTCTCTACTATCCTCCGTAATAACACCGCTTTCTGGGCACACGCGCAACTGTATCACCGCCCTCCCTATCGCGACCGCACCCTGGCACTGGGCACATCATGGAACTACCGTAAACTGTACAACCCTGGCGGGGTGATGGTGTCGTTTGGAAAGGAGGCAGGCGGCGACAGCCTCTTCTGGCGGTTCTCGCAGGGCATTCCGTTCACCAGCCGGTTGCGCCTGAAGCTGGAGTACGAGCGGAGCCAGATTCTCTACCGCGACCCCGCTACTGCTGACCGCAGCCTGCACCAGTTCATCGCCACGCTGAACTACGACATCGACGCCGAACGCAGCATCGGCGGACGCTACATTGGCAGAGGCAACCGGTTCGGTGGTTTCGAGCAGATGAACACGTTCTATCTCACCTACCGCCAGCAAGTGCGCCGCGGCACCGACATCTTCCTCATTTTTGGTGACCCCAACGCCTCCAGCACGCAGACCCGCTTTGCGGTGAAGGTGATGACGCCGTGGTAGACACCGCAGGCGTGCTGTACGTCGTGGCAACACCCATCGGCAACCTGGAGGACATCACTCTGCGCGCTTTGCGCGTGCTGCGGGAAGTGAACCTCATCGCGGCAGAAGATACCCGGGTGACACGCAACCTGCTGAGCCACTACGACATCCACACACCGCTCACCAGCCTGCATGAACATTCGCCTCCTGCCAAAATCGAGCAACTGCTACAGCGACTGCACGCCGGTGAAAGTATCGCGCTGGTAACCGACGCAGGCACGCCCACGCTCAGCGACCCGGGCAGCCGATTGATTCGTCGTGCGCGTGAGGAGGGGTGCCCGGTGATATGCGTGCCTGGTGCATCGGCGGTAACGGCGGCGGTAAGTCTCGCAGGTCTGCCCGAAGGACGGTTCGTGTTCGACGGATTCCCCCCACGCAAGGCGAAGGAAAGGCGTGCCTATCTCCAGTCGCTAGTGGGTGAGCACAGGGCAGTGGTGTGGTTCGAGTCACCCCATCGGCTGGACGACCTACTGAAGGACGTGCTGGAGGTGCTGGGCGACCGCGAGCTGTTCATCGCCCGCGAGCTGACCAAACAGTTTGAGGAGTCGCGCTCGGCAACGGTCACCGAATGGCTGACACACTTCGAGCAAAACCCTCCTCGCGGCGAGTTCACGCTGGTTCTGCTCCCCCAGCAGGAGGAGCCGATGCCCCCTGCAGAAGACCCCCTGCAGACGGTCGCAGAGCTGATGGCGCAAGGCATGACCGAGAAGGAGGCACTGAAGGAAGCGGCGAAGCGCAGCGGCATATCCAGAAGGGAGTTGTATACCCTCTGGGTAGTGCGCAAGAAGGGGTAATCTCCCCCTCCCGTCCATCCTCGGCAGGAGAACCCCATTACGGGGGTAAATTACTACTGCAGGGTGTGGCAGGTGTGTACACATCACGCACAGAACGCCTGTGCCACTGTCGACGAGGAGGATTGAATCGGGTGAAAATCCACGAATATCAGGCGAAAGAAGTGCTGGCGCGCTACGGTGTAGCGGTGCCGCGTGGGCGTGTGGCTTCTACTCCTGAGGAAGCGCGAGTAATCGCACAAGAGCTGGGCGGGCGCGTGGTCGTCAAGGCGCAGGTGCACGCAGGCGGGCGAGGCAAAGCGGGCGGCATCCGTCTGGCAGACACGCCGGAGCAGGCGGAGCAACATGCCCGCGCCCTCATCGGCTCGCGCCTAGTTACTCCTCAGGCGCCTCAGGGCGTGCCGGTGCACAAAGTGCTGGTGGAAGAAGCGCTCTCCATCGCGCAGGAGTACTATCTGGGCATCACCTTGGACCGCGCCAAGCAACGGGATGTGGTGATGGTGAGCGCGATGGGCGGGATGGACATCGAGCAGGTGGCGGAAGAGCATCCCGACGCTATTGTGAAGGTATGGGTGGAACCCTGGCAGGGGCTGATGCCCTATCAGGCGCGACAGGCGCTGTACGATGCGGGCATCGCGCGAGAAGCTGTATCCACCGCCACAAGGTTCCTGCTTGCGCTGTATAAAGCGTACGTGGGCAGTGATGCCTCGCTGGCGGAGATTAACCCCTTCGTGCTGACCACCGACGGACACCCTCTCGCCGCCGACGCGAAACTGAACATCGATGACAACGCCCTCTTCCGGCATCCCGAGTTTGGCGAGTACAAAGAGGAAAGTGAGGAAGACCCCATCGAAGCCGAGGCGCACCGGCGAGGCATCCAGTACGTGCGGCTGGGCGGCGACATCGGCATTATCGGCAACGGCGCGGGACTGGTGATGAGCACCTTAGATGAGGTGAGCCGTGCCGGCGGCAAGCCCGCCAACTTTCTGGACATCGGCGGCGGCGCAAAGGCGGACCTTGTGCGTAACGCGCTGGAGATTGTGTTGATGGACCCCAATGTGAAGGGGGTGCTGTTCAACGTGTTTGGTGGCATCACGCGCGGCGATGAGGTGGCAAAGGGCATCCTGGAGGGCATCCGCAGCCTGCAGGTGAAAGTGCCAATCGTCATCCGGCTGGCAGGCACACGCGCTGAAGAGGGGCTGGCGCTGTTGCAGGGCACGGAGCTGATACCGGCGGTGACGATGCAGGAGGCGGCACGCAAAATCGTGGAGGTGACGCGCTAATGGCGGTGCTGATTGACAGGAACACGCGCGTGCTGGTGCAGGGCATCACCGGACGCGAAGGGGAGTTCCACACTCGACAGATGCTGGACTACGGTACGCAGATTGTGGCAGGAGTCACCCCGGGCAAGGGAGGTCAGGAGGTGCTGGGCGTGCCTGTGTTCGACACGGTGAAACAGGCGGTGGCGGCAACAGGCGCAGACGCCTCCGTGATTTTTGTGCCCGCTCCCTTCGCGCCGGACGCGGTGCTGGAGGCGGCGGATGCCGGTATTCGCCTTATCGTGTGTATTACCGAGGGCATCCCCGTGCAGGACATGGTCAAAACGGTGGCTCTTGTTCGCCAGAAGGGGGTGCGCCTCATCGGTCCCAACTGTCCAGGCATGATGACCGCCGGGCAGTGCAAAATCGGCATTATGCCGGGCAACATCTTCGCGCCCGGACCGGTTGGTCTGGTCTCGCGCAGTGGCACGCTCACCTACGAAATCGTAGACCTGCTAACTAAAGCGGGCTTGGGGCAGTCTACCTGTATAGGAATAGGCGGTGACCCGGTGCTGGGTAGCACCTTTGTGGACCTGCTTCCGCTGTTCGACGAGGACCCGGACACGCGGGCGGTGGTACTGGTCGGTGAAATCGGTGGCTCGGATGAGGAGATCGCGGCGGAATATATCCGCACGATGCGTAAGCCGGTCATCGGCTTCATCTCCGGGCGCACCGCGCCGCCGGGCAAGCGGATGGGACACGCGGGAGCGATTATCTCGGGGCGCACCGGCACTCCACAGGCGAAAGTGGACGCTCTGCGTTCGGCAGGCGTACCGGTTGCCGATGCGCTGTACGAGATACCGGAACTGGTGAAACAAGCACTGGCGAACCGCACCTGACAGGAGGTGTCCCGATGAAACGCGTACTGGTGCTCGCGACAGCGATGCTTTTTGTGCTGTCTACCAGCCTGTCCGAGCGGAGCAATGCACAGGACCTGGGCAAGATTCTGCGAGGCGGCGTGAAGCTGGTGGGTATCGGCTACCTGGTCAAGCAGAACGCTAAAGCGCTGGATAAGTTCATCAACGAAATCACCATCCGCCACAACGTGCCTGTGAACCAGGCGACGAAGGTGGTGCCGATACTCAGCATTGGCGACAAGGGCTATGTCGGCGCGGCACAGGTGATGGGCCCGAAGGAAATGGTCAACAAGGTGCAGGCGGTATTTCAGATAGAGGAGTCGCTGGACCGGTTCCGCATCAAGGTACTGGTTCCCAGCGACAGCCTGACGGGCTTGCGCCGTGTGGAAAAGGTGGGTATCTCCGCGCTGATTGACGTGGCACTGGAGGGCGGTTTCAAGGTCACCCACCCGAAGGGATTGGGAGGCAAAGAGGTGATTGCCGCCGCGGCGGTGGCGGTTGCGGTAAAGAACGCGGGCAACCAGCTCAACGACGTTATTAATAAGCTGAGCCTGCGCAAGGATGCGGCGGAGTTCACGAAAGTGATTCCGATGGCGACGCTGGGCGAGAACGCCTACATCGGCGGAGCCCAAGTTTCGGGAGCCTCTGCCGACGTGGACAAGGTGGCCGGCGTGTGGCAGTATGAAGACCTCTTTTCCAACGGCATGTTCCGCGTGAAGGTTCTCATCCCTACCGACGACCTCAACCCGCTGAAGCTGCGTCGGGTAGACGGCGTGGGCTTAACGGCGGTGATCGATATGCGCGTGATGAGCTAGCGAATCCCGCTCTGGCGGGCGAGGCTCCGTCCGAGCCGAGTCGGATATGGTGTTGTGACGGCTGAAGCCGCACCCTCTCAAACTGGATCAGCCGTCGCTGGCTGAAACCCTGCGAGGCGCTGGTGGCGGCGTTTGGCAGCGCGCCCAGCGATGGGAACCGGAAGCCGCGTGCGGACGTGGACGGCGTCGGCAAGGTGGCGCTGTTTGACTTCGGCGTGCCGGTAAGAAACTTTGGCGAGATTGCGGATGGGTAGGCTTGGTTGAACCTCTCCTACAAGGAGAGGGGAGCCGCGATTGGAATGCCTCCTTCCTTTGTAGGGCTGGGGGGATAGGTTCACGCAACCTCTCCCCCGGCCCCTCTCCTACAAGGAGAGGGGAGCCGCGATTGGAATGCCCCCTTCCCCTGTGGGGAAGGGGGTCAGGGGGATAGGTTGAATACACCTCGCCTCCGAGACCTCTCCCGATGTGGTCACGTAAGGGCTCATCCGGCAGATTCGCCCTCCAGAGTAGCGATGCTGAGATAGACGATTGACACCCCATTCCCGCAATATCGTGCAATTCCTTCCTTCTCTCTCCAGTTTTTTTACCGGTTTCACGATAATTCAGCATGAGGGTCATCCTGTCCGCCCACACCAGTGTGGAAGGATTCCTCACACGCACCCGGGGCGTTGCCTGGGGTAGAAGAGGTGGCAGCCAATGGCTCGTTGGAAGGGGGTTTTCAACAAACAGGGTATCGTTGGGCTGGACCTGGGCAGCTACGCAATCAAGGCGGTGCAGGTGGAACCCACCCGCACCGGATGGAGGCTTTTGCAAATTGCACAGTGTCCTACCCCCGCCGATACCATCCGTGACGGCGTAATCGTGCAGCCGCAGGAGGTAGCAGAAGCGATTAAACGGCTCCTGCGTGAAAACGCTTTTCGTGCCTCTACCGCCATCAGCGCTATCGCTGGGGCATCGGTCATTGTCCGACAGATTGCCCTACCCAAGATGACCGAAGCGATGCTACGCAAGACGATTCGGTACGAAGCAAGCAAATACGTTTCCACCTCTATCGAGGACAGCTACGTGGGTTTTGAAATCCTCGGCGACATGGAGCCTGTTCCTGCAGAGGGCGAACAGTCGGAGAACGCGGAGAGGCAGATGCAGGTACTGCTGGTCGTCGCACCGCGCGAGATGGTAGATGCGCAGCTTCGCACTCTGGAGCTGGCAGGTTTGGAAGTGCTGGCTATCGAGGTGGAGGCTTTTGCGTTGTATCGCGCCCTGTTCGAAATCAACCGCGTGGCGATGGCAAAGATGGAAGGACATTCCGCAGCCATCATGGACATCGGCGCGTCGTATACCAATTTGTACATCGTATCTGGAGATGGTTTTTTCCTGACGCGCAACATCCCCATCGCGGGGGATACCTTTACCCAGACCGCGCAAAACGTGCTGCACTGCAGCTGGGCGGAGGCGGAGCGTTTCAAGAGAACGGTGGATTTCCGGCAGCTGCTGAAACGACGTGGCTCTCGCTCGCGCGCCTCTGCCAGCGATGAAGAAAGCGCCCAGGAGAACGCAAGCAACGAGCAGGACGAGGCGGTGCTGCGGGCATTGCAAGGGCAGGTAGACGAGCTGCTGCGCGAGGTCCGCCGGTCACTACATTACTACCAATCCCAGTTTCCGGAGGGCAGTCTCCGAGGGCAGGTCACTAGTCTGGTCATCACAGGAGGCAGTTCTCAGCTGGGCGGTTTTGCAGAGTATGCCTCGGCGCGGTTGGGCCTGGAGGTCGAGCCAGGCGACCCGTTCAACAACCCCGATTTCGACACCGCACATATCTCCGCTGAAGCACTGCAGATGTTCACCCCTGTGCTGGGCATTGCGGTAGGACTGGCGGTGCGAGAGGCATTCGCGGAGCGACAACGTCAGGCTGCGTAACCGCACAGGGAAAGGAGGTACCGCTATGCCACTGATCAACATGATATCGGAGCGCAGAGAGCAACAGGCACGCCTGATTCGCAATCGCAAGCGACTGTTGACCCTCCTGCTTGTAGAGGTATCAGTGCTGGCAGGCATCTTTTCGTTTCTGGGGATGGGAACAATATCTCTGCAGACACGCCTGGAACGTGCACAACGGGAGATCAAGCGACTACAGCCCACCCTGAATTTGATAGCCAAAACCGAGCGCGAAACTCAGGCGTTAATGCCCAAACTGCGCACCCTCACCGAGGCACAGCAACACACCCAGCGCTGGTATGCCACCATTAACGGTATCGCCCGCTGCCTGCCTGCCGATGTGTGGCTGACCGGCATCAGCAGCTCGCAGGTGCAGGAGAGCGAGAAGAAAGGGCAAACCACGCTGATAACCCTGACCGGCTCTACCCTCACCCAGCAGCAGGTCGGGGAGATGATGCTCCGTCTGAACACCGTTCCCACCTTCGAGAAGGTAGACCTGCATTTCACCCAGCAGCGCAGCTACAACCACTTCGAGACGGTGGACTTCGAGGTGGCGGCACGCATGCAAACGCCCGCGGAACAGGAGGGCAAAGATGAAACTGGTAGTTCGTAACTCGTCTGATGGCACCGCGGTATTGCGCGGTCTGATAACCCTCTGCGTAGTGGTGTTGCTATTGGGGGCAGGAGGCATCTACTGGCAATACACCGGCTACTCTGCCCTGCAAGGCCGGGTGCAGGCTGCGGAAAAGCAGGTGGAAGAGGGCAGAACCATCGCCCAACGGCTCGAGCAGACGCAGCAGCAGTATCAAAATGTGTCGCAAAAGTTACAACATCTGGAAATGTCGGTCAGCGAGCGTGCCTATATCCCCACCCTGCTGAAGCAGCTGGAAGCCAGCGCAAAGTCCTGCCGGTTGACGGTGCTATCGGTGCGCCCGTCCAGCGCACAACCGCAACCGAAAGCGCAGCAGGACGGCGATGAGCAGAAAAAGGAGGAGAAGAAAAAACCTCCTGAACCCTATGAGAAGCAGGTTATCGATGTCTCCGTACGCGGGCAGTTCTGGGACATGATGCGCTTTATGGAGAACCTGACCCGCTTCCCCAAGATTCTGGCGGTGGAGCGCGTGCAGATTCGACCGCGCCAGCGCAAAGACCCGACCGACCCCTTCGAGGTGGAGGCTCAGTTCACACTAAGTGCCTTCATCTTCCGCGCGGAAGGAGGTGCGCAGCCATGAAAAAACTCGACCGCAAGCAGCTACAACAGGTTATCGTGCTGGGTGTTCTGTTTCTGGCAGCCGTTGGCTACGCAGCCTACCAGATGCTCTTCGCTGGTTCCACCGGCGCCAGCACGAAGAGCTCGGCAACAACGGCTTCCGCTCAATCGGCAAAAGAGGCGGAGCAACAGACAACCGCGCCGCCATGGCTCAGCTCGTCCGAACCGGCGCGCGATCCCTTCGTGATACCGCCGCAGTTCGACAACCTGAAGCAATCACAGGTACAGAACTCGCGTCATGCGTCTCCCCGAGTGGCGACATCACCAAACATCGGCGCACTGCCTCCGATGCCGGTCGTTCCCGTATCGGCAGGGACAGGTAGCCCGAGCACATCGGCGAACGCTCAGCCCGCGCCTGAGCCTCAGCCGGAGCCGGAACCGAGCATCGCGGTAACCGGTGTGGTGCTGGGCGAGTATCCGGTGGCGATATTGCGGTCGGAAAACGGCGGTCAGCGCATCGCACAGCCGGGCAATCAGCTGGAAGGAGGCTACGTGTTGCGCACGGTATCGCGCGAAGGAATCGTTCTCGAAAAAGATGGCAAAATAGTGACCTTGCGTCCGGGAGGTAATCCGAATGCGAAGTAGATATTCCCTTCTGTCCGCAGCACTGCTGCTCGTGCTGGGAGCATCTGTCATCGCACAAAGCGCGCCCAGCAGTAAAAGCGTGCAGATACAGTTCAACGAGACCGACGACACTTTCCAGGTGGTCATGCGCCTCAGCGCACCTATCGCCCCGCCCAACCTGCATTTCTACGGCAAGCGAGGCTGGGTGTACGTGGACGTGCCTGCCGGTCTAATAGGCAAGGCGAAAATCCAGCGCGTGCGCAGCGGTGGCATTCTCTGGGCGCGGTACGGATGGTATAAGGCTCGTCCACCCATCACACGCATCTGGGTAGCCACCAGCGAAAAGCGACCGGCGCAGCTGACCAGACAAGACGATGGGCAGACACTTATCCTGACCGTCTGGAAGCTGGGATACTTGCCAGAGACTCCCCCTGCACGAAGCGACACGCCCGCACAACCCGCGAAGTCGGCTGCGCACACCGTTTCGGCGCAGGCGTCACCGAAGCCCAGCACAAGCCGGGCAACACCTGTTGAGGAGGAAAAGCCGGTAGAACAAGCCGCTCCCATCACAACAAAACCCGAATCACAGCCACC
>CALJAP010000210.1 GCA_938027655.1 uncultured bacterium
CCGCGAGGCTCCAGTTCAGCAGACTGCACCCATTGCCCGCGCCAATGCTGACGCGGAAGGCGGAAACAACATCTGTAATCTCACCCCTTAGCCAGTGGCTCGCCTTCGCCTGAACCGTATACGCGCCCGCAGGCAGGGTCAAATCCACCTCTACCTCCGCGGATGGGGCAACGATACCCACCGTTTTGACGTATACCGGCGCGTTGGGGTTACTCTCTGTGCCTGCTGCCTTCGGAAAATAGTGTGACCTCTCGTTAACCTTTACGGCTGAAGCCGCCCCTTTGCAAACTGGGCGAGCCTGCGCCCGCTGCTAGCCCTGCCTTCGCAGGGCTAGGTCCGGGAGGAACGGCTTCAGCCGTGAACCGCATACCAACGCGGATTCTTCTTACCAGTCGTCGCGTTCGGGCAGGTCGGCGTAGACGGGGGTGGAGAGATACCGCTCGCCCGTGCTGGGCACAATGACCACAATCAGCTTGCCCTCGTTCTCCGGACGTTTCGCCACCTGCACCGCCGCATGAACCGCTGCACCGGAGGAGATGCCCGCGAACACACCTTCCTCGCGCGCCAGTCGGCGCGTCATGGTGAAGGCATCTTCGTTTTCCACCGAGATGATCTCGTCGATGAGGTCCACTCGCAGGATGTCGGGAATAAACCCCGCGCCGATGCCCTGAATGGGGTGCGGTCCGCGCGGTTTGCCCGATAGCACCGCCGACGCCGCTGGCTCCACCGCAATCGCCTTGAAGGAAGGCTTTCTCGCCTTGATGACCTCCGCAACGCCAGTGATGGTTCCGCCTGTGCCGACCCCCGCTACCAAGATGTCCACCTGTCCATCGGTATCACGCCAGATTTCCTCGGCAGTGGTGCGGCGGTGAATCTCCGGGTTCGCCGGGTTTTTGAACTGCTGCGGCATGAAGTAGCGGTCAGGGTCGGAAGCGATAATCTCTTCCGCCTTGCGAATGGCGCCGGGCATCCCTTCAGGACCGGGCGTCAGCACCAGCTTCGCGCCCAATGCACGCAACAGGTTCCGCCGCTCTACCGACATGGTCTCGGGCATCACCAGCACGCATTTGTAGCCCTTCGCAGCACACACAAACGCAAGTGCAATACCCGTGTTGCCTGAGGTGGGCTCGATGATAATCGTGTCGGGCTTGATTCGCCCCTCCCGTTCGGCGGCCTCAATCATCGCCACGCCGATACGGTCTTTCACACTGGAAAGGGGATTGAAGTACTCCAGCTTGGCAGCAACGACCGCCTTCGCCCCGTCGGTGACGCGGTTGAGGCGCACCAGAGGGGTGTTGCCAATCAACTTCGTGACATCTTCCGCAATGCGCATAGATAGGCTCCCTTCTATAGGTATGGTGCAATGCTTTGTGCCTGATCCAGCAGGCGCTTCTGTTCCAGCAGGTTCTGGATGGTGGTCGCATCCAGCAGTCGCCATATCGACTCGGAGGTGCGCTTCTGGAAATCGCGGATGCACTGGATGGTGGTGGTGCTGGCGCTGTCTTTTATCAGAGCCTCCGACGGCTCGAAAGACTTGTTGCCGGAGAAAGCACGCAGAATGTCCCCCACCGTAATCTGCGCGGGAGACCTTGCCAGCTCGTAACCACCCCCTACTCCGCGAATACTGCGCACCAGTCCCGCTCGTTTCAACACCGCTAGGATCTGGTCCAGATAGGGACCGGGAATATGCTCCGCTTCGGAAATATCCCGGCTCTGCACAGGCAACCCGGACGGCTGCTGCGCCAGATAGAGGATACTGCGCAGAGCGTATTCCATCTTCGCGCTGAACAGTGGCATCATTGAATTCCTGACTTTGTTGATTAGTCTATGTGTATTTTAACACACTCCGTACAGATTGTCAAGGGCGTCCCGAACGTGATATAATTCGGGCGGTAACGGGAAGGAGGTGCGCAAATCATGGCTGGACACTCCAAATGGCATAACATCCGCCTGCGCAAAGGCAAGCAGGACGCCGAGCGAGGCAAGCTGTTCACGCGCCTGGCGCGCGAAATTATCGTGGCGGCACGGGAAGGCGGCGGGAACCCCGATGCAAACGCTCGGCTGCGTATGGCAATACAGAAGGCACGCGATGCCCACATGCCTCAGGAGAACATCAAGCGGGCGATCCAGCGCGGCACAGGCGAGATCGCCGGTGCAGCCTACGAAGAGGTGGTTTACGAAGGCTACGCGCCAGGCGGGGTAGCGGTGATGGTGGAGTGCTTGACCGACAATCGCAACCGCACCGTGTCGGATGTGCGTGCTGCCTTCTCGAAGTGCGGAGGGAGCCTTGGTGAGTCGGGATGCGTCAGCTGGATGTTCAAGCCACGCGGGCTGATCCGTATCCCCAGAAGCGCAGGCGATGAGGACACGGTGCTGGCGGCGGCACTCGACGCCGGCGCGGACGACATGAACACCGAAGAAGAGTTCTACGAGGTATACACCGAACCCGAAGACCTGCACCGTGTGCGCGAGGCGATAGAACAGGCGGGACTGCCCATCGAGAACGCAGAGGTCACCATGCTACCCACCACCACCGTGCACGTGGAGGGCAAAGAGGCACAGCAAGTGCTTCGCCTGATGGACATGCTGGACGAACTGGACGACGTGCAGCAGGTGTACGCCAACTTCGACATCGCCGAAGAAGAGATAGAGAGCGCGGTACGATAGGAGATGCCCGGCAATGTCCGTCCGGCACACGACATGGTGGCTCATCCTGTGGAGCGTGATGCTTCTGGCGTCCGCAGGGGCGCAATCGCTCTTACTGGACGTGGTGCCGGGTTTCGATGGGGTATGCCCCGGCGAAGGGTGCTACCCTGTGACCGTCTGGATTCAGGGAGAGCGAGCCAATGCTCCGCCCGCCGTGTGCGAAGTAGAGGTCACAGCCACCTCCTGGAACGGCTCCGCCAATGCTCGAAAGCTGGTCACTCTGCCGGGCGGTGTGGTGTCGCAGTCAGTGGGGTTTCTGTTGTGCACCCCCGGCGAGCCGTATGAGATAACCGCTCGCCTCATTCTACGCGGGCGAGTGATAGCAATTAGCAGGCCGGTGCGGGTCACGATGGCTCAGTGGTACCCCCTGCTGGTGGGCTTGGGTAGCGAGACATCTGCACTGGCATACCTGCCCCAGCGGTCTCTGGGGGTAATTGGCGTAGAGGGAATGTTGACCACGCCCGACGATTCTCGCCAGCCCGCACCTTTGTCCTTCCCCCCGTACCCCGGCTCGGAAAACCGACGTCTTTTCATCGGGCGAGTGCGCAACAGCCTGCCTCCCGAAAGCGCACTGGCATACCGGGGTGTGGCGGCGGTTTCGCTGGACGACCGCGCCTGGGATACCCTTACCGAACGACAACAACAGGCGCTGAGACGCTACGTCTTATCAGGCGGACTGCTGGTGGTGCATGGGCTGGATGTCAACCGCCTGCAGTCGTTGATGCCATCGGGTTTGCTACCAGTAGAGCCGTTGGGATTGTCCGGGGTTCCCGCTTACGCGCTAGCGAAGTGGATACCCTCCCTCAGCAGGTCACCGGCAACGATCGATGTCGTTCGTGGACGACCGCTTGGCGGAGCGAAAACGGTGCTGCGCTACGCAGATGTACCACTGGTGGTCACGGCGCCAAGAGGGTTTGGACAGGTGGTCTTTCTGGCTTTTGACCCTGCACAACCTCCCTTCAACAACAATGAGGTTGCGCACTCGTTGTGGCAAAACCTGCTGAGGCTCCAGATGAATCGTTTCTCTCCTCCCACCGCGCTCTTCCCGGATAGTGTTCGCTCCCCCTGGGGCGCGCCTCGGCTGGACGGTGTGGGGTTCTATTCCCACCTCGTGAGCGCGATGGTCAACGCCGTCGCGGCAAAGCCGGTACCTCTGGGCTGGTTAATTACCTATCTGGGCGTATACATCATAGTGCTGATACCGCTCAACTACATCGCGCTACGCAAGATGGACAGGCTGCATCTGTCGTGGTTCACGCTACCGCTACTGGCGATGCTTACCTCCGCTGCGGGATACCTGCTGGCAGCGCAGGTGCAGGTGGGTTCGCACCAGATGCGCCAGTGGACGGCGTTATATACCACCTCCGGCTCACCGCAGGCGATAGTGGAAAGTGACTGGGTATTGTACAGCGCACGCACCCAGCGTTATCGCCTGCGAGCAAAGGTGGACGGCATCATTCTGGAGAACTCGTCGAGCGACCTGCAAGCGCGGCACGCGGCAGCAATCCCACAGGACGAACCCGCAGACCTTCGGGACGTACCGATACCGCTTTGGTCGGCACGCAGCTTCCACTTGAGCGGCACGCTGAACATGCCGGGCGCTGTTAGTGTCTCTGCCCAGCACGAAAAGGACGCTTTGCAGTTGCGGGTGCGCAACAACACTCCCTACGCACTGCAGAACTTTCGTCTGATTACCCCACTGGGCATCGTCCCTCTCGATGGAGCGTGTGCGCCCGGAGCACAGGCAGACTTCAGCGTGCAACGCGGAGCACGGTTGATCACACCGTTGTCGTTAGCTCCCGCCGTTTCCTATGCTTACCGTCCTCCCTTACAATCTGATCAGATCGCCGATGCTAACTGGCACGAGCAGGCAAAGCGCGGGTGGTTCGGTCTGGTATGGACGCGCCTGGGCAGGTCGGCGCAGCATTCGCCAGACAATGCTTCGTATCGTGTGCCACAGGGTGTTCTGCCCGATACCAACCTCGCCCAAGCAGTGCTGATTGCGGAAATAGAGGGGTTTCCGCAGATAGTAGAGATTACACCGGTATCCTTCTCCTCCGTTCAGTGCAATACTCTGCTGGTATTACACTTCGACGTGCAGGGAGGTCGCAAGTGATAGACTGGCGCGAGAACCCCTTACTCCGGCGCGAGCTGCTGTTGCGTTTGCGTCCACAGCCTTCGCATCGCGCGGTAATCATACTGGTGGTGGTGCTGGTGTTCATCGCGGTTGCTCTGCTCTACTGGGCGGCTCTGGAGAGTATGAGCGGCTACCAAACTTACCGAGAGCTGATTATCACGACACTGGTCATCGAAACCCTGCTTGTGGTAGGAGGCGCGCCTGCCGCCACCGCCAACGCCGTCTCGCGTGAGCGTGAACAGCGCACCTGGGACCTGGTTACCATCACCCTGCTGAAACCGCACGAGGTGGTGCTTGGCAAATTGCTGGGTAGAATGATTCCTCTATTGCTGTTCCTTCTGCTGGGGGCGCCGATGATGCTGCTGTGTGTCATCGCCAGACCCGAACTCCTGCCCGGCGCGATGCTGGGCACGCTGAGTATTCTGGTCACGCTGATTTTCTACAGCGCGGCGGGGCTGGCAGCATCCTGCTTTAGCCGAAAAACCGTCACCGCCACTGTGCTGGCGTATCTGTTTGCGGGCGGATGGGTGTTCGGCACACTCATTCTTTTCGGATTAACCAGCCTGATATTTCCCGGCATAGGCAGCAACGAAGCAACCTTTTGGCTAACGGTTAACCCCTTCGCGGTGATTGGACCGATTATGGTGAAATACACCCCGACCAGTTATTCTTACTCTCCGAACGACCTGCTGTATGTACTCAGCCCGTGGGTATTGCTCGTTGTGTATAGTGGACTGACCGTCGTGCTGGTGTGGGTGCTGGTGAGTACCTACCGATACTGGGCGTACCGGTAACAATAGATGCCGTGCCAGGCGGGTCAACGTGATGCCCATGCCTTTCTGCTTACTAGAGCTCGCGCTCCTTTGCTGACTCGGACTGCACGACTCGGTCCCACCAGCCAGACCTCTAAACCTCCACGGTGTTTCCGCACTGCCCTGCTCATATCTTTTGACCCCGAACAGGTCATACAGGTTGTTGCTGATGACGCTGGCAGAACTGCTCGTGATCATCCCTACTGTGCATGGTCGGTCAACCTCTCCCCCGACCCCTCTCCTGCGAGGAGAGGGGAGCCTCGCGTCG
>CALJAP010000211.1 GCA_938027655.1 uncultured bacterium
TAGGTCGGGAATGTAGCGAGCGAAATGGCGCGACCAACCTTCTGGAGCACGCTCGCGTGAGACAAAGGCAAAATCGGGTGCGCGCACGGTAGCAGGCTCTTCCGAGAGCACAAAGCCCGTCTCCGCCGCGAAAGTGTAGCCTAATTTGTGCTGTACAACGAAAACTGTCACCAGCGTACCCAAGCGCATCGCGAGGTATCCGTGTTCTTCACTTGCAGGTGCCAATTCTCTTAGCTCCCCCTTAACCAGCTCCAGACGCTTGTCCGTCTGGCGGGATAGTTCCCACAGGTCATCTACCGTATATGTCCTCTTCTCTAAGGCAACAGCCATTGTTCATCCCTGCCTTAATCGTTGTGCCAGGTGACGTGCCCATCCACCCAGATGACCGCGCGTCCATAGGGAGTCTGGATATAGCCCAGCATGGTCTCTGCGGGCTTGTCGATGCTCGCCAATGTTTCCATGTTCATCAGGTAGAAGAAGTTCGTGCCGGGCAAATTGAATATCTCCTCGTTCTTGACGTAAGGCATTAGAATCATCTGTATATCGCCCGTGTTGGGCGGGAAGGTCTCGTCATAGTCCTGCACGTACATCAGCAGCGCCAGCCCAATCTGCTTGGCACTGGATATGGCTGCTTCGCGCAGTGCCTCGCGGTGCATCGCCTCGTACTGCCCACGGTTGAGCTTCTGCAAAGGAGCCACCCATGCTGCGCCCTGCGAGATGTACCATACCGCGTCGCCAGAGGGCGACAGGTCGGCAGCCTGCGCATCAGCGCACAGCAGCAACCGCCCTTTCGTGCCTACCAGCCACGCCGAGCGCACCTTTGCCACGCTATCTCCTGCCTTCAGCTCGCCCTCCACCATCTCCACTCGCAAGGGGAGGCGGCGCGGCGCCCGCTCATAGAGAGGGGGTTCCTGCGAAACAGGCTGGCTCTTTCCCGCAAGGGGGTCTATCAGGATGAACTTCCTCTCGGGCTTGCCTTCGGGCGTCTTGCCCAATAGCACGGTGACCAGTTTCGTGCCGTCTGCCGTCCACGTTCCCAGCATCCACCCCCACGAAGGGCGTCGGGATTCGCTCGTTGCGAACACCTGCTCATAAGGCACAGGCGCGCTGAGCGTGCCGTCCGCCCGAAGCACCTGGTAGTCTTGCTGACCCAGCAGCAGGGCAAACGGCTTAACTGGCGAGACGAGGAACCCATTCCAACGGTCAGTGTCTCCTAAGATTTTCAAGGTACCGGTCGGTGCATGCACACGGACAAAAACCGCAATTTTTTCTACAACGTTCTCCGCCACCTCGCGCACACCGTTCTCCACCTGCATCAGCGCAACGGGCGCACCTGCCATCCAGTGTATCTCCTGTACCAACTTTTCCCCACCAGTGCCTTTCCATACCTCCACAGCCCGCCTCTGGCGGTGGTCCCAGACCAGAATAGACCACTGAAACTGCTCGGGTGGGTTCAGCGGTTGGGTCAGCCGCGCGTAGCGGCGCACCACGATAGCGTATCGCCCATCGGACGACCACTTGCCATCCACTACCTCCGGCGGGGCAACGAACTCGCGTGGAGCCACCACCACCGCCTCGTGCTCCGTGAAGACCACCGGCAGGCGCACTACATTCGGGGATTGCGCCAGCCCCCATCCCAGCGTGAACACAACGCCCAGCCCTGCCAGCAGGGGCAACCAGACACGGCGGAACATCGCCATCACCTCCGGGCGAACAGGCTACTCGCTCTCCTTCAGTGCTTCCGCTCCCGATACGACCTCCAGTATCTCTTTGGTAATCGCCGCCTGTCGGGCGCGGTTCAGATTGAGAGTGAGTGTCGATATCATTTTACCCGCATTGTCGGTCGCGGAGGACATCGCGGTCATGCGCGCCCCGTGCTCGCTGGCGGTGGCTTCCAGCAGTGCCTGAAAGACCAGATTGAACACGTAGCGCGGAAGTAGCCGCTTGAGCAATTCGTCGGCAGACGGCTCAAAGATGAACTCCAGATGTTCTGCCTGCCCGCCGTCTATCTCCACCCGTTCCACAGGCAGAAGGCGTTGCACGGTGGGGATCTGCACCAGCGCGCTGCGGAAGCGGCTGAACGCCAGGTAGAACTCGTCCACCTCCTCCGACAGGAACATCTCCTGCGCGGCGCGGGCGATGTCCTGAGCGTGCGCCATGGTCGGACCGGATAGCGGGATGGAGTAGTGCTGTATCGAGGGGTATCCGCGTCGTTGCATGAACTGCATCCCCTTCTTGCCCACCGTCAACAAGCGCACCTGCTCCGGCTGGTACTGCTGCACAAAGTCCATACATCGGCGAATGATGTTGGTGTTATAGCTGCCGCACAGCCCTCGGTCGGCGGTAATCAGCAAAACCCCCACGCGACGCACTTGCTCGCGGCTCTGCAGGAGCGGATGCTCTATCTCGCCACTCGCCAGCGCCAGCGTGCCGATGAGCGTTTGCATCTTCTCCGAGTAAGGACGCGCCGCCAGCACGCGGTCCTGCGCCCGCTTTAGTCGAGCCGCCGCTATCAGCTTCATCGCGCGGGTAATCTGCTGGATATTACGCGCGATACGGATGCGCTGTCGTATCTGTCTGAGCGTTGCCATCGCCTATGCCTTGAACTGAGCCTTGAACTCTTTGACCGCTTTCTCCAGAGCGGCTTGCGTGACGGAGTCTATCTCCTTCTCACGACGGATGTATTCAGGCACCTCGGGATATTTGTCGTGCACGAACTCCAGAAACTCCCGCTCGAATCGCTGTACCGCACTGACCGGAATGTCGTCCAGATAACCGCCCGTACCGGCGAAGATAACGATAATCTGGTCTTCCACCGGCATCGGCTGGTACTGCGGTTGCTTGAGCAGCTCCACCATACGCTGTCCACGAGCCAGCTGCTGTTGGGTGACGCGGTCGAGGTCAGAGCTGAACTGCGCGAACGCCTGCACCTCGCGATACTGGGCGAGGTCGAGCTTGAGGCGTCCCGCCACCTGTTTCATCGCCTTGATTTGTGCGTTTCCCCCAACGCGCGACACCGAGATGCCCACATTCATCGCGGGGCGCACGCCGGCGAAGAACAGGTCGCTCTCTAGATAGATTTGACCGTCGGTGATGGAGATAACGTTTGTCGGGATGTAGGCGGACACATCGCCTGCTTGTGTTTCGATGATGGGCAGCGCAGTGAGGGAACCTCCGCCCTTTTCGTCGGAGAGCTTTGCCGCGCGCTCCAGCAGGCGCGAGTGCAGATAGAAGACATCGCCCGGATACGCCTCACGCCCGGGTGGTCGGCGCAGCAGCAGCGACACCTGGCGGTATGCCTGCGCGTGCTTGGACAGGTCGTCATACACTACCAGCGCGTGCATCCCGTTGTCGCGGAAGTACTCGCCCATCGTGCAACCTGCGTACGGAGCAATATACTGCATCGGCGCGGGGTCGGACGCGCTCGCCACGACGACGGTAGTATAGTCCATCGCACCGTAGTCTTCCAGTGTCTTCACCACGCGCGCGATGGTGCTGAGCTTTTGACCAATCGCCACGTAGATGCAGTACACCGGCGAATCGGTCTGATGGGTGTATTTCTGGTTGATGATGGTGTCGATGGCGATGGCGGTCTTGCCCGTTTGGCGGTCACCGATGATGAGCTCGCGCTGCCCTCGTCCGATGGGTATCATGCTGTCGATGGCTTTGATGCCTGTTTGTAGCGGTTCCTTCACCGGCTGGCGGTGTACCACGCCGGGCGCCTTAATCTCCAGCAAGCGGTATTCATCGGTGACAATAGCGCCTTTCTCATCCAGAGGCTGTCCCAGCGGGTTCACCACCCGTCCGAGCAGTGGTTTGCCCACCGGCACCGACAGGATGCGCCCTGTGCGTTTGACGGTGTCGCCTTCCTTGATGTTCTCATCGCTGCCGAGCACGATGACGCCGACGTTATCCTCTTCGAGGTTCAGCGCCATGCCCATCGTCCCGTCGGGAAACTCGACGAGCTCGCTCACCATCACGTCCTGCAGACCGTAAACGCGGGCAATACCGTCGCCGACCTGCAGCACTGTCCCGACGCCTACCTCTTCGTAGCCGCGCTGGTACTGCTCCAGCTCTCTCTCGAGGATCGATGTGATTTCTTCCGGTCTGATTGCCAAGGCTCCAGCCTCCTCATCCCTAAGCATTCAGCAAGTGTTGTTTGAGTCGTAACAGTTGTCCACGTACACTACCGTCGATAATCGTATCTCCAATGCGCACCACAATGCCGCCGATCAGCGTTGGGTCCACATGGGTTTGCAGTACCACCATCTTGCCAGTACGCCGCTGCAGGCTCTGAACCAGTGTCTGTTCCTGCTGGCTGTCCAGCAGATAGGCGGTGTACACCTGCACCCGCACGATGCCCAAGTGTTCATCGCGCAAGTCACCGAATTCACGCGCCACCTCCGGTAGCAGGCGTTCACGCCGTTTGTCTACCAGCACGTTCAGCAGAGAAGCCAGCAGGGGGTGCGTTTGGCGACCGATGGATTGCTGTACCATCTGCTGTTTACGCTCGCGCGGGATTAGCGGGTTCAACAGCAATCGCTGCAAAGGCGGTTGCTCCTGCAGGGTATTGAGCAGCTGCTGCAATGCCTCGTTTACCGCTTCCACCGCCTGCGTGCGCACCGCCGCGTTGAACAGGGCGCGAGCATAGCGACGTGCTACTTTACCCTCTCTCATACGCTGGTCGCCACCTGGTCAATGAAGTCCTGCACCATCTTGCGGTGCCGCGCGTCGTCTACGCTCTCCTGCAGGATTCGGCTGGTTGCCAGCAGAGTCAGCTCCACCACCTGCGTGCGCATCTCCGCCATCGCTTTCTCGCGCTCGTAGCGGATGGTCTCTTCCGCATCGCGCACCATCTTCTCCGCCTGCTGGCGGGCTTCCGCCAGTATCTGCTCGCGTACCTGCTGTGCCTCTTTCACCGCCTGCTGAATCTGGACGCGCGCCTCCGCTTCGATGTTGGCAAGTCGCTGTTCGTATTCGCTGCGCAAACGCTCCATCTCCTGGCGGGTTTGCTCCACCTTGTCGTAGGTTTGCGCGATATCCGCCTGTCGCTGCTGCAGGTAGCCGGTTACCGGCTGCCACAGGAACCGCTTGAGCAGCAGCAGCAACAGAATAAACCCCACCATCTCCACCACGATGGTGGCGGGTTCGATACCCAGTTGATGCATGATTTCGCTCATTTGCCTCTACGCCTCACTATCCATAAGATGAGCAGAAAGGCGGGGTGCTTATCGCACCCCATGTCCTCGTTACTTGGGTAGCTGCGCGAGCGCGTCGATGCCGGGCAGCTTGCCCTGTAGCATGAAGAACATTAACAGGGCGTAGATGACCAGCGACTCGATAAACGCCAGAGCGATAATCATCGAGGTGCGGATGCTCCCCGCCGCCTCTGGCTGACGAGCCATGCCTTCCAACGCCGCAGCGGCTGCACGCCCCTGTGCAATCGCTGCCGACAACACCGCTACCGGCAAGCCGAAGCCGACCGCCAGTGCCAATCCGAAAAGGTACAGACCCACGCTCTTCCTCCTTATGCTTAAGTTTATAGAGAGCGGCACAACGTGCCGCGATAACTACCGAAAACGGCAACTAATGCGCATGTTCCTCTTCGTGCTGCGTCATGAGAGCGATGTAAATGCCTGCCAGCAGTGTAAACACCAGCGCCTGTACAAAGCCAACGAACACGCCGAACACCAGTATCGGAAACTGGAACGGAATGGGAAACCATATCGGCAGTAGCGATGCCGCCAGCCCTACCAGCACGATAATCACCTGCTCTTTGCCGTACATGTTCCCATATAAACGAATTGCCAGAGACAGAGGCTTCGCCAGCTCGCTGATAACCTCCAGAGGAACCATCAGCGGCCACAGCGCCCAGTGCGTGCCCATCGTGAAGTGCTTGAGATAGCCCAGAACACCGTTGGCACGGATGCCCTGCCACTGCACGTAAAAGAACGTGACCAATGCGAGCGCAATGGTGGTGTTCAGGTTAGCAGTGGGAGCCGCTACGCTGAATATCGGCACCAGACCGATAAGGTTGGACACCAGAATGAAGATGAACAGCGTCCCCAAGAAAGGCGTATGCTTTTCGCCACCGGGGCCGATGACGTTCACCGCAAAATAGCGGAACGACTCCACCGTCTGCTCCGCCACATTTTGCCAGAAACTACGCGGTACCTTTTCCATCCGGCGCGTGCCCGCTACCGCCGCCAGCAGGAGCAACACCGCTACGAACCCCGCGTTCGCCACAAACAGCCATGGGCTGACGTGATGTGCTTCCAACTCCTCTACCGATGACCTCCCTTACAGCTCCCGTGATTTACGAGCCGCTTTCGGCGTCCAGTAATGAATGCTCAGCCACTTTGGGCGTTGCCACACCCGACAGATAGCCAGCACGCCCACCGATAGCGGCAGCAAAGTCACCCCCCCAACGAATCCGGCGATGAATGAGACGGGTTGTCTGGACACTGCCCAGAGCACCAGTAACATCAGCGGGTAACGCCACAGTGCACTCTTCGTCCACCAGCGCCAGGGTCTGGTAACGGTTGTGCCCAGGGCGTTTGCCAGCTGCTGCAAGCTCCATAGCGCGAGCACAGCAAACCCGGCTCCTAACAAATACCCTCCTGCCGACAGCCACTGCCGGTAGTGTAACAGCAGGTACCCGCCGACGGCAGCCATCCACACCATGCTTCTATAGGCGATGCGTAGCTCCTGCACCACTCTATCGCTCTTTACGCTCCTCACGTTCAATCTGCTGGAGGATGTGCACCATCTCCACAAACCCCAGCACAATGCCCACAATCAACCCCACCATCGACAGGATGGGGTCTGTTCCAAACCGTCCGTCCAGCCAGCGGCCGGCGAAGTAACCCAGCACAGGCGGTATCACCAGCGACAACCCGATGGTACTTGCCAGCGCCATCGCCCGCATCCCCTTGTTCATTGGCGCCGCCGGCTTTGCCGATTCGCCGGGCAAGCGAATATCGGGCTTTGGTAATTCCGGCGGTTCGGGAAGCTCCGGTGCTTTCGGCAGTTCCGGCTCTGCTGCGCCCTGTTCTTCCCGTTCGCTATCGGGCGTACGCCCGGTCGGTAACGAACCGTTCATGTAGTGCGCGCACCGCCTTTTCCACGTCGCTCTCGTTCACCAGACAGGACAGCGACATCTCGGAGTCTGCCGTTTGTAGCACTTGAATACCTGCTTCGTATAACGTGCGCAGGAACAGTGCCATCACACCCGGACGGCGACTGAGTTTGGCAGCAATCAGAGAAACCATGGTGCAGTTCTCGAGCACGTCCACCGCGATCTCCTGCACAGGGATGGTGTTGCCCAGGGCGTCCAGCATCTGTTTCTGCAACTGGTATTCTCGTGTGGGCCTCTCGCCGACACGGAAGATAACCAGACGCTGCGGAGGAGTGCCTACCGGCATCACCAGTCCATCCAGCAACTTTTGCACCAGGCTCCAGCGGTCACGCGGTACCGCGAAGCTCAGGGTGTCGTGGCTATAGCTGTTCAGGTACAGATTCACATCTGCCTGTGCGAGCATCCGGTAGATTTGCAGTTCGATCTCCGGTTTCTCCGGCACTTCCCCGATGTGGAAAATCAGGTAGACGATTTTGCCGGTGATGTGGGTAACGCCGGTCACTTCCGGCAGGTCTACTCCCTCCGCGCCCTCGGCAGAGGTTACCAGCGTGCCCGATTCGTCGGTAAAAGTGCACTTTACCCACAGGGGGATATTGTGGAGCATAGCAATCTCGGCAGCACGAGGATGAAGCACCTTCGCGCCCTGGTGAGCGATCTCCGCTACCTCTTCGTAGCTGATGACCGGCAGGGTCTTGGCATCGGGGATGATGTCGGGGTCGGCGGTTTTGACGCCGTTGACGTCGGTATAGATTTCCACCGCGACGGCGTTGAGCGCAGCTCCCAGCGCGGAGGCGGTCGTATCGCTTCCCCCTCGCCCCAGTGTGGTAATATCGGGATGGAAGCCAAGCTTGTCTTCCGCCACACCCTGAAAACCCGCCACCACCACGATTTTACCCGCTTCCAGATAGTGGCGGATAGCCTGCGGATGTATCTGTAGCACGCGCGCGTTGCCGTATTCGCTATCGGTGATAATACCCGCCTGACCACCGGTGAGGGCAACCGCATCGTAGCCCATCGTCTTGAGCGTGTGCGCCATGACCACGGTGGAGATAATTTCCCCACACGCCATCATCAGGTCCATTTCACGCGGATTGGGGGGAACAGACGGGTCGATACTGCGCAGGAACTCGATGAGCGTATCGGTGGCATAGGGAGCACCGCGCCTGCCGATGGCAGAGACTACCACCACCGGAGCAAAACCGTCCTCCTTCGCGCGTATCACCTTGCGGGCAGCGATTTCGCGGTGCTCCGGCGAGTCGACAGAGGTACCACCGAATTTCATCACAAGGATTTTCACGACGCCGCCTCCATCAGGTGAAACCGCTGACGTAACGCCTGCGCGGCGGCGAAGGCGCGGTCCTCAGGCACGAGACATTGCACCGTATCGTGGGAGTCGCCCGTTTCGATAATATTGGCGCCCGCTTCCCACAGCGATTCGGCAATCTGCGCCATCACCCCAGCCGACTCGCGCATGTTGGACGCAACGGTAATCACCAGCGCAAGGTCGGGCACTATCTTGTACTCCATGCCCAGCATCTCCAGGCACTGCGCCACCTTCGGTGCGTCCGACTGGCTCACTGCGAAGGTAATCCAATCGTGGTGGATTTTCACCAGTGAGACGCTGACCTCTTGTTCAGCAATAGCGTCCAGTATCCTCAGGTGGTTTTGCAGCCCTCTTTCCCCGGAGCCAGCGCGCACGCGCACGTGCGCCAGCCCAACCTCCACCCGGACGTCGGTGACCCCGCGCTCCTGCTCAATAAAAAACCGCCTGCCACGCGGCTGCGGAAAATGTTCAACCATTCGCCGACTCTTCTTCATCGTGCCAGTTCGCGAAGGATTTCTCAATCGCTCAATAGTATACCGAAAGCTCCGAAAGGGTGTCAAGGTTGCGTTCCCATCCCCACAGGAGAAACTTGCAGAATGCGGGAAGATTCATCAGGGGTCAGCGTTTACGTGAGGTATCATATAACCATGAGCGAACAGACTATTATCCCGGTACATGTGGCTAACTGCACCATTGGCGCAGGCGGGTTGACGCTGATTGCTGGACCCTGCGTGATAGAGAGTGAACCGCTGTGCCTGCAGGTCGCCCGCGAGGTGAAAGCCATCTGCAAGCGTTTGGGCATCGCTTACATTTTCAAAGCCTCTTTCGATAAAGCGAACCGTACCTCCCTGCACTCCTTTCGCGGACCGGGCATCGAGGAAGGGCTGCGCGTGCTGGCAACGGTCAAACAGGAGGCAGGTGTGCCGGTGACTACTGATATTCACGAGCCCTGGCAGGCAGAACGAGCCGCCGAGGTGGTAGACCTGTTGCAGGTTCCCGCTTTCCTGTGCCGTCAGACCGATTTGCTGGTCGCCGCGGCACGCACGGGCAAGCCGGTAAACGTGAAGAAGGGGCAGTTCATGGCGCCGTGGGATATGCGCCATGTGGTAGAAAAACTGCGCGAGTCGGGCGCGGCAGGAGTGATGCTCACCGAGCGAGGCGTCTCCTTTGGCTACAACACGCTGGTGGTGGATTTCACATCGTTACCCCAGATGCGCGCGCTGGGCGTGCCCGTGGTGTTTGACGCCACCCACAGCGTACAGCTTCCGGGCGGTGCCGGTTCGCGCAGTGGAGGCAGGCGCGAGTTCATTCCCCATCTGGTGCGCGCGGCGGTGGCGGTTGGGATAGACGCGCTGTTTATGGAGGTGCATCCCGAACCTGACAAAGGGCTTTCCGACCCCGCGACCATGTTTCCCCTCGGCGAACTGGAGGGGTTGCTGGAGCAGGCAGTAGCGATACATCAGGTTGCAGGAGGATGATAGAGGACTGGCTACGGATAGCCGCGATAACAGGCGAAAGAGGTGGCTGTTATGGCTGAGCGTTGCCTATTCCTCCTGTGGGCGCTGGTGGACCGGTGGCGCGAGCGAAGACGGACGCAGGATATTCTGCCCTGCCCCCAGTAATCTGGTAGTAACCTAAAGTAGCACCAACGTATCGTTTTTGGAGGCTCAGCGACAGATGGCAGAAAAGGTACGCATCGGTTTTATCGGGTGCGGCGGTATGGCTCGCTCCCACATGAAAAACTTCTTCACCAACGTTCCCGAAGCGCAAATCGTTGCTCTGTGCGACCCCAGCGATGAACAAATCAAGCGGTGCATCGAGGCTTTTCCCTCTCTCAGCGATACCCCCGTTTTCAAAGACTACCGCGAAATGCTGGACAAGGTGCCGATGGACGCGGTGGCTATCATCACCCCGCACACCCAGCACTTCCAGCAGGCGATGGACGCTCTGGACAAGGGGCTACATGTGCTGATTGAAAAGCCAATGGTGTGCACCACCGAACACGCAAAGATACTGGTCAATCGCTTCAAGGAGACGGGTAAGGTGGGGTTGGTCTCCTACCAGCGTCACTACGCCCCGCAGTTCCGATACATCAAGCAGACCATCGAATCGGGCAAGGTTGGCGAGGTGCAGTTTGTTTCCGCCCTGCAGTGCCAGGAATGGTACAAAGGCACAAAGGGCACCTGGCGACAGGACCCCGAGCTATCGGGGGGTGGGCAGTTGAACGACTCGGGCAGCCACCTGGTAGACATCATCTTGTGGACGACAGGGTTGAACGCTCAGGCGGTAGCCGCCTTCATGGAAAACTTCGATTCGAAGGTGGACATCAACAGCGCGCTATCCATCCGGTTCAAAAACGGTGCGCTGGGCAACATCTCCATCGTGGGCAACGCTCCCACCTGGCACGAGGACATCTCTATCTGGTGTAGCGAAGGGATGTTCCTCTACCGCAACGGGCATCTGCAGCTCGTGGACGCTGCCGGTAAGCGGCATGAGCTGACCGAGAAGGACATGCCTACCGGTAGCAGCCCCGGGCGCAATTTTGTGGATGCGGTGCTGAAGGGCGTGCCGGTGGACTCGCCGCCCGAATGCGGCTTGCGCGTAATCGAGATGACCGAGGCGGCATGGAAATCGGCTGCACAAGGTGGCATGCCGGTAACGGTATAGCGTTTTCCTTTTGGGGCAATCAACGGACAACGGGTTGCAGTTACGGCTGAAGCCGTTCCCCAGCAAACCAAACCCTGCCTCCGCAGGGTTATCAGCCAGCGCAGGCTAGCTTCGTTGATGAGGGAGCGGCTTCAGCCGCAAACGACATCTGGATTGCTGCGACTGCCCTCGCCCATGACCTCATCCTCGTCACCAGCGATGAGCACTTTCGCTATATAGACGGTCTGTCTGTACAAAACTGGACGCAGAAGTAGTTTCGCCTCAAACAGGGCAAGCCCAGCCCTACAACACCGCTTCCACCGGCGTATACGGTGTCCCGAAGAGCTCCGCAATCGCTGCGTAGGTGACCTTGCCTTCCACGACGTTGAGCGCATGTTGCAGAGGGCGATGTTTGCGCGCTGCCTCTTTCCAGCCCAGATTCGCCAGCTCCAGCACCCAGCGGGTGGTTTCGTTGGTCAGCGCATAGGTGCTGGTGCCCGGCACTGCGCCGGGCATGTTGGTCACACAGTAGTGGACGATGCCGTCCACCGTGTAGACGGGGTGAGAATGTGTGGTCGGTTTGGAGGTTTCGGCGATGCCGCCCTGGTCAATGCTGATGTCCACAATAACCGCCCCTTGCTTCATGAGCGAAAGCATCTCGCGGGGTATCAGGATGGGTGCTCGCGCGCCCGGTCGCAACGCCGCGCCGATTACCAGGTCCGCACGACGCAGCTCTTCGCGAATGTTGTAGGCGTTAGACATCAGCGTATCCACGTTCTTGGGCAGGATGTCCTCCAACACACGCAGGCGTGCGGTGTTGATGTCCAGCACGGTCACATTTGCCCCGATGCCAGCGGCGATTTTGGCGGCATTCGTGCCAGCGACCCCACCGCCAAGCACCACCACGTGCGCCGGACGCACCCCCGGCACGCCCGACAACAGGATACCGCGCCCTTCCATCGGTCGCTCCAGATACTTCGCTCCTTCCTGGATCGCCATGCGCCCGGCAATCTCGCTCATGGGGATAAGCAGGGGAAGAGAGCCATCGTCCATCTGAAGGGTCTCATACGCGATGCATACCGCTCCGCTCTGTATCATCGCCCGGGTAAGCCCCTCGTCCGCGGCAAAGTGGAAATAGGTGAAAATGACCTGTCCCGGACGAATCAGTGGATACTCCTGCGGAAGCGGCTCCTTCACTTTGACTACCATGTCCGACTCGGTGTATACCGTTCGTGCATCGGGTACAATGCGCGCCCCTGCCTGGGCATATTCCTCGTCGCTGATGCCGGTACCTCTGCCTGCACCCGCCTCGATGAGCACCGTATGCCCCGCCTTTGTCAATATCTCTACGCCCGCAGGCACCATCGCCACGCGGAACTCGCTGTCCTTGATTTCCTTCGGCACTCCAATAACCATCGCGTTCCTCCTAACCCCCTCGTTAGTCGAGATGCCAAGCCTCGCACCCCCTGCGATAATTCCATTTGCTGCGCGGATTCTCCTTTAGCATCAAAAGACTGTTGACACCCTCTCCGGCAAGCAATACAATGAATACACATCATCAGCAGGTGGTCATGTCAATGTTGCAACGTCGCCCTGTGCAGTCGCGAACGATACACCCGGCTCCGGCGGACGGTGCGCTGAATAATCCGCTGAAGGGCTGGGCAGCGTACAGTGAGGAGTGGAACCGATACGCTCTTCCGGCGCGAATGGCGTATTTCTACGTCTCCTGGCGCGAGCTGGAACCCGAGCGGGGCAGATACCGTTTTGCCGAATGGGAAGCGAACAGGTGGGAGAACGCAAACGCTCAGGGAAAACATATCGTCTTCCGCCTCTATCTGGACTATCCGAACCTGCCCACCGGTGTGCCGCAGTGGGTCATAGATAGCGGCGTTGCCATGCGCCCGTACGACATCGCCGACATCGGCAGAGGGCTGGCTCCGGATTACGACGACGCGCGCCTGTTAAACCCACTGCTGGATTTCATCGCGGCGTTCGGCGAGCGATACAACCGCAATCCGCGTGTAGCGTTCGTCGCGCTGGGCACGTTGGGGTTCTGGGGCGAATGGCATACCTGGCCTCGTACCGAGCTGTTCGCCAGCGAAGCCACCCAGCGGGCGGTGGTGCAGGCGTACCGTCGCGCCTTTCCGAACAAGATTCTGCTCGCACGATACCCCTATCCCGCCACCAGCGAACCCTGGCTGGGCTACCACGACGACATGTTCCCCGAAGACACCGACTACTACGAGGGACAGGGACACGATTGGTACTTCCTGCCCCAGCTGCGCAGGGCAGGCAGAGAGAACAACTGGAAGGTGGCTGCCATCGGCGCAGAGATGGTACCCAATCAGGGCAAGAAGTATCTGAGTAGCGAGTGGGCGAGGACGCGCGTCATGCTGGAGCGGATGCACTTGACGTGGGTTGGCCCCTACTGCCCCATCCTGGAGACGAATCTGACCGAAACGGAGCTGCAAAATGCCCGCTGGATGGTCAGGCGCATGGGCTATCAGTATCGGCTCACGCAGGTCACCTGGAGGCTGAGGGGACGAACGCTTTCGGTAGCGGTACAGGGTATCAATGAGGGGGTTGCGCCTTTTTACTACCCCTGGGCGGTGGAAGTTGCCCTGCTCCGCCCTGACGATAACGTCGCGCAAACGCACCGGGTGGATGTGGACATCACGCGCTGGTTACCGGGTGAGTTCCGCTTCAGCACGCAGATGCCTGTGCAGGTGGGTAGCGGGCGTTATCGGCTGGCGATTGGCATCCGCGACCCATGGCGCAACGTGCCGGACATCCGGTTCGCCAACACCCTGCCTTACGTGCAGGGATGGAACGTGGTGGATAACGTCGGGTTGTAGGAGCTGCTCCTATCATTGCACAATATATTGACAGGAGGGAACACATGACAGGAGCAAAGTGGTGTTGGTTCGCAGTTGCGCTGGTCATCGCATGTACCTGCGTTCCCGCCGCGCCGCGCTGGCAGAAGTTGTTCGACGGCAAGACGATGAAAGGCTGGCGACCGATGGCGGTGCACGGCGGACGCGGCGGCGTGTGGACGGTGGAGAAAGGCGCGCTGGTGGGCAATCAGGATACCGACCATACCGGCGGGCTTCTGGGCACGGAACAAAAATTCGGTGACTTCGAAATAGAGCTGGAGTTTCAGGCGGACTACCCGGTAGACAGCGGACTGTTCCTGCGCACCCGCGACGACGGCATGGGCTATCAGATTACCATCGACTACCGCGACGGTGGCACGGTGGGTAGCCTGTACGCGCCCGCAGCGGGTGGCTTTCTGGCGCAGTACGCGGACTGGAAGAAAGCGTATAGGGAGAAGGGCTGGAACAAGCTGCGGGTACGTATCGAAGGACAGCCTGCACACATCACTGCGTGGCTGAACGGTGTGAAAACGATAGATTTTCAGGACACGGAAGAACGCTACCCGCATGAGGGCTACATCGGCTTGCAGGTGCATGGCGGAGAAGGCGCGTGGGGCGAGAACAGCCGTGTGCGCTTCCGTAACATTCGGATTTTACAGCTGGGAAAGTGAGGGGGAACATGTACAACACAGGAATGCGCAGTTCGGGGCGGTCGTTTCGTCTGTTGATGCGCCAGCCGGGCGCGATGCGCGAGATGGGCGGACAGGATCTGTCGCTGGCGGTGCAGGCGGTAGACCTGATGTTCATGCGTGCGCTGGACGCTGGCGCATCGGATATCCACCTTCACCCGGAGCGCGACATGCTGCGCATCCGCTTCCGCATCGACGGCTTACTGCACGAGTTCCAGACCGTTACCGACGCCGAGCTGATTCAAGCCATCGTCACCCGCGTCAAACTCGCCGCGGATATGCACATTGACGAGAAGCGCGAGACGCAGGACGGGCGTATCGATATGGAGTACAACGACCGCAAGCTCAGCGCGCGCGTCTCCTGTATCCCCTCGCTCAACGGGGAGCGTATCGCCATCCGCCTGCTGGACCCTGCGCAGATGCGCGTGGACCTGGACAAGCTCGGTATGCCCGCCGATGTGCTGGCGGACTGGAAGCAGTCACTGCAGACGGCTTACGGAATGATGGTGGTCACCGGTCCCACCGGTGCGGGAAAAACCTCCACGCTCTACGCTTCTATTAACCTGCTGGACCGCAAGCACCGGAACATCATCACGGTGGAAGACCCGGTAGAGTACGAGTTCCCCGATAACATCATGCAGATACACGTGACCGAGAAGGTGACCTTCCCTAAAGCGCTGCGTGCCATTTTGCGCCATGACCCCGACGTGATTATGATTGGCGAGATTCGGGACAGAGAGTCGCTGCAAATCGGCATTCAAGCGGCGTTGACGGGGCATCTGGTGTTTACCACCCTGCACACCAACAACGCGGTAGAGACCATCAGCCGCATGATCGACATGGGCGCGGAGGACTACCTGATTGCCGCCACGCTGGTACGGGTGATGGCGCAACGCCTCGTCCCTATTATCTGCGGCAACTGCCGGGCGCCCTATCAGCCCCACCCCGAGGAGTTGAAGGCACTGGGGCTTCCGCTGGACGCAGCGCAAAAACAGCAGTTCTTCATCGGCAAGGGGTGCGAGGCGTGTCGGGGCACAGGTTTTCGTGGACGCACAGGTCTCTTTGAGCTGCTGAAGGTCACCCCCGAAATCCGCAAAGCCATCCTCCGCCGTGCCTCCGGCGACGAGATTCTGCACATTGCCCGCCAGGAGGGGATGCGCACCATGCTGGAAGACGGTCGCGACAAGGTACTGCGGGGGGTCACCACGCCGTATGAGGTGATTAAGGCGGTCTTCGCGGGGATGGTGT
>CALJAP010000212.1 GCA_938027655.1 uncultured bacterium
GAGAGGCGGGAAGTCCCGCACGGTTGTACAGGTTGCATACCGGATTGTCCGCCCACGCATAGCGCACCGCTACCGGCTCCCGCACCTGCGGGCTGGATACCACCACCGTGTTCCCCTCGATGCGTGCCTCTGCCCACACAAACCTGCGGTCCGCACCGGCGATGGCAAAACCTCTGAGCGGCTCGCCGTTGGGGGTGGTCAATCCGCCGTTTACGTGCTTGAAGTACAGGCGAATGGCGTTCCCTTCGCGCCTCATGCGTTCGTAAAGGGGACCGGAATACACCACCTTCTTGCCATAGGCGATTGCCAGCGCGTTCAGGGCGAGACGCTTGCCCACGTCCTGCTTGTTGCGCGGGTGGATGTCGTTGGCGTCACCGATGTCGATGGCTACCGCCATCCCCGTTTTGGGCAGGGCGAGGGTCATCGTCTGCGCTTCACGCAGCTCTGCCCATGCGCTCTCGCCTGGCTCAGGCTTGACCGCCATGAAGTTCGCCAGTTGCACGAAGAGGAAGGGGAAGTCGCCCTGCGCCCATGCCTCGCGCCAGTCCTGAATCATGGCGGGGAACAGGGTGCGGTACTCGTAGGCTCTGCCTGCGTTCGATTCGCCCTGATACCAGATAGCACCCTGCAGCGCGTAGGGCACGATGGGCGCAATCATGGCATTAAACAGCCCGGAGGGCTTCCACGGATTAGTGCGCGGGTTCTGCGGTGGGTCGGGCTTCTTCGGTTCAGGTTTTCCTTCGGCGCGTGCCTGTGCCGCAGCCTTCTCCCACTCCGCTAACTGCCTGGTAGTTCTCCAGCGCCTGCGGGTAGTTCGCTTCGGCGCGTCGCCAGTTCTCCAGCAGGTAGCGCAGAGAGGGGTTCGCCATCAGTGTGGGCTTGCTCGTCCACGACTCGGCGGGCGTGCCTCCCCATGCGGACTGAATCATGCCCACCGGCACCTTGAGCGTTCGATGCAGTTCGCGGGCAAAGAAGTACCCCACCGCTGAGAAGTTGCGCACCGTTTCCGGCGTGCAAGGTTGCCACGCGCCGCCATTCAGGTCTTTCAAGGGTCGGTCGGAAACCGCTTTGGGCACCATGAAGAGGCGAATCTGCGGATAGTTTGCCTGCGCGATCTCCTGCTCGGCGTTGTTAGATAGCGCCACAGGCCACTCCATGTTGGATTGCCCTGAGCATATCCAGACCTCGCCCACCAACACGTCATCGAGCACTATTGTGTTGTTGCCGCGGACGGTCATCTGGAAAGGACCACCTGCGGGCATCGGCTTCAGTGTAACGCGCCACTCACCGTCGTCACCGGTCACGGTACTGACCTTCTGCCCGCGAAACTCCACCGTTACCTTTTCACCCGGCTCTGCAGCACCCCAGACGGGCACTGGCTTGCGTTGTTGCAGCACCGCATGATCGCTGAAGATGCGTGCAAGGCGTACCTCTGCGACTGCGTTGGCTGCAAGAAGCACCCAGCATCCTACAGCACATATCCAGACACTTCGGTAGCGCATGTTGACCTCCTCTATCGAATGTTGATTTGCACTTCTGCTTCGCCCTGTAACTGCAATATCAGGTTACCGCCCTCCTGCAGATACTGGTGCGGACCGGTAATAGAAAGCGGTTGTCCGTTGACGCTCACTTGCGGCTGCTTTGTCAGCCCGTTTATCAGCACGTAGTACGGTCTATCTATCCAGCTTTTAGCCCGAAACCTGTATAAATTCTTCTGGTCGGCAAGCACCGTGATTGTGCCCGGCACGTGGATGATGCACCCGCTACGGCGAAGTACTCGATAATCGTAAACCGCAGGCAGATGATACAGACGAACGGCGTTTGCCTGCACAGTACCCGGGTTAATCGCCGGACCATCGCTACGTTGTTCGCGCAGGTGGTAGAAGTCAGGCAGACACCCTTGTTTTTCGGCATCGTCCTGCTTCCACGTGTGCTGGATACCGGCGGCGGTGATGCCGTCGGCGATGTGCTTCCAGTGTGCTCCGGGTTCCAGACGTGCCAGCCAGTAGAGGGCATCCGCGTATACCAGCCCGCACCACTGTACCGGCTGACCAAACCATACCGGCGCATGCCAGTTGGTAGCTCCTAACACGGCAATAACGCTGTAGGGACCGACCGGCTGACCGGTGGGATTGATAAGGTAGGGGAAAGGCACGCCCGTCCATGCCCAGTAACGCGCCCGACGGAGGAACTCCGGGTTACCCGTCAGCTCATACCCGAGAACGTATGCCTTCACGATGTGCGCCGAAGCCAGGATGTCGGGAGTGTGCAGGGGCATCTCCCATGTTTGCGCACCACGCGGCACGGTGTTATCGAAGCGTTTGAATTGTTCCAGCCGACGAATCGCTTCTGCAATCAGTTCCTTCTCGCCCGAGTACATCGCCATCTCCAGCAGGCGCACAAGCACCGCAGCGGTCAACCCATTGGCTGTGCGTTCCCAGTGTGTGCGCGCGTAGTCGGGACCGCCGGGGCGCGGGTTATAAAGCACCGTGCCGTCAGGCTGGAACGAGCGCAGCAGGTCACGCGCGCTGTGGCGTGCGGATACGACGCTTTCGGGCACTGCACCGTATATGAGCGGAGCCACAGGGAAGGCCACATGTGATACCCGGCTGAACAGGTACTGCTCCTTTGGTACGATGGCGATGGCTTCCTGCGCTGCCTGTCGCAGGCGACGGGCGGTTTGGGGGTCGCGAATGTGAGCCGCAATCCACTCCATCCACACGGCAGCGTCGGCGGCAGGTTGCGGTCCAAAGCCGGGCCAGTAGGCATGGCGATACAGGTTGCCTTCGCGGATTCGCGAGCCCAGCCAACCTGCCGCCGCAAGTTTCAGATACGCCTGCGCATCCAGCCCGGTGTTCGGTACAGGTGGCAGCCCTCTCAGGCGCACGTATTGCTGCACCGCCGGGACCACCGTGTCACCCTCTCCGCCGATAATGGTGGCGTCCAACACCAGCGGAGCGTTTGCTGTCAACGTTTCTGGGAAGTAAGGTAGAAGGTTGCCCTCCTCGCGGTTGTCGCCGTTGGAGCCGGGATAGATGACGCCCATCACGTGCCCGCCGGAGCCGAAGATGCGGTCGGGCGAGTCGAACAGCGCGCTGAAATGATTCGCCGGTTGCCAGATGATACCCACATATTGTCCCTGCGCCTGCACGACCATCAGCGGGACGGTGATTTTGAGTGTATCGGGAACCTGTCTTTTGGAGGCGGGACCGATGATGTCTGCTTCCGAACTGCTGGGTTCGTTCTCCAGATACTCCAACCCGCCGAACAGCGCCTGCCCCTTCTCGCTACCGAAGGAACCCGCGCCCGGGAAAAGCACCAGCATCGGTAGGAAATAGACTTGTCGGTCGCGGTCGACAGTTACGACGGTGCGTACATCTATCGCGTCTTTCTGTGCGGAAGGGGAGAAGACCTGCTCGATCTTCCATCTTGCGCCCTCGGGGTCGCTGAATAGATGCGTTATCCTCACCCTGCTGCGCTCTCTGGTCAGAGAAGATTTTGCCGCTTTGTACAGAGGTAGCCAGCGCACCACCCCCTCTGCTTCGTAACACAATTGCGCGGTGTTCCATCCCGTTGCCATCGGCTTGTTCTTGACCGATATCCACAATGTGTCTGGGCGGTTGGGAGAGAAGGATACCTGTACTGCGCCGGAGGTTACTGCAGGGGCACTTGTTGGTATCGTTTCGGTTGCTGGGGGTTGCCATTGCGGCGACGAGGGCGCCACGCGCGGCGAGAAGCGTATGTAAGCCACCACGCATTTGCCCGAGGTGCCGGGAGGGTCTATCCTTATCCAGGCACGGGGTCCCAGCGCGGGCAGAGGCATTCTCAGTGTCACCCAGTCGGTCGTGTTGACGAAGCGACGCGCAGAGCGTTCCTCCGCTGTGCCCTGTCCGGCGCGGGCATAGAAGATTTGTAGCATCCCCTTTTGCTCGCTTTGGAGACGAATCTCCAGCCAGAGCGGAGTGCCTTCTGGAAACTCACGCACAGGACCGTGTGTATAGGGGTCATGCCCGCTGATTTCAATCACCATGCCCTCCGGCGACCCGCTGATGCGCGAAATGTGATGCGTCGGTTGCCATTCGGCGACAGTTTCCGGGCGGGTGAAATCGAACGAGGGCAATTCCTGTGGGGACTGCGCCAGCCATGTAACGCCAAACAACACGCTTGCGATGCACAAAACCATATCCGAAGAGAACGTCATCGTTTGCACCATCCTTCCTTTGAGCGGTTTCACCAAAAGCTCTATTTCGCGGTGCCGCAGGGTTTCCCTGCCATATATCCGAAAAGGAGCGCACCGACGGCGGCAGCGCATCCAAGCAGTGACAGAAACAACCCGATGCGCAAGGTATCCGGCTCGTATCGCCAGAGGAGGTCAGGGGCAGAAGACGGCGCTGTGACAACACGGAAGACGTTCTGATAGATGCACCACGATTGAGGTTTGCCGTTCACCCAGAGCTTCCACCCCGGATAGGCGGTATCGGCAAGCACGATATCGCCAGCAGGCGCGTTCACGACTTCCACCTGCTGCGGCGACGGGTCACGAACGGGCAGTGCTTCACCGGAGTGTACCGCCCACGCACGCATCGGCGGGGTAGGCAGAGGGAATACGCGCCAGTCGTCGGCGGTCTTACCCGTTGCGACCGCACCGACACCTGCCCTTTGCAGTCGTAGAAGCAGTTCATCCCTCTGAGGAGACTGTTTCCACTGCTGAGCGAGGGTCACTGCGTATCTTAGTGCTCGTTTCACCGCCACCGGTTCATAGCCTGACGCTTCCGATACCCCCCACATCGCGCCGATGTTCGAACCGAGCATCTCCTGCCAGCGGCGCAAGTGTTCGGGTGAGCTGGGTCCGTAGTGCACATAGCTCACGTATTTGCGCCACATCGGCACCCGCTCGGGCACGAAAAGCCTGCCTCCTGTGTGTGCTACTGTTTGCGCGGTGCTCGGAGGCTGAGTAAACGTCGCCATTTCGGTTGTTGGGTTGGCGGGCGTCGCCAGTGGCAGCAGTTCAAAAAGAATCAGTGCCATTCCTGCCCACCAGCGACGCGATGGAGAGAGCCGGAGGACGACTAGGGCGAAGACGGCTATTACTATCGCTCGTTCGCAACGGGTTGCGGCGGTCGAGTGTGCCGAGTCAACCAGAGCAGGAGAGATGGTCTCGGGGCGGCTGGCGCGAATCACGTCATGACGTGCTGCCCACTCAATGAGGTGTGCGCCTTGCCAGCTCCACAACGAGGCGAGAAGAACCAGCACTAACGGCAACAGCAACCACCTTAGCGAGAAGCGCAGGTGTTCCCAGCCCAGCGCAGCAGCAACACACAGCGCGAAGTCGGTGAGAATCAGCCAGCGGGCGGGGTCGTGAAAGGCTTTTAGCCCGGGCAGCAGGTGGTAAGCAAGGATATACAGCCCACCGGAAGTGCCTAGAGCCAGCCACCAGCTGAGAAGGGCAGCAATAAACCAGAATCGCGCCGTGGGGCGTACCTTCCAGGCAGCGAGTGCCGCCATGAGGGGCAAGACGCCTACCGTACAGGCGACCTCCCAGTAGTTTCCTCTGCCTAACCAGTTGCCCTGCCAGGGGACACCGTACAGGTCGGGCACGAGCAGCAGGGGAATCTGCTCCGGGCGCAAGGGGAAACGGTTCACCCCCCACACGGAGAGGTTCACGCGGGGTGTTTCGTGAAGGAGCTGTAGCATGGGCAGCCAGTGTACCGCCGACAGGAGCAGACCACCCGCAACGCCGATTAACAGTTTCACCAGCGGACGCAAACCCACTCTCATCATCCGCCAACCTGCCCACACCGCGCCGAGCAGCAACGCCATGTAGGCAACCTGTGCGTGTCCTGCCAGCAGGAGCAGGGCAACCACCACAGCCAGCGTTGCTATCCTGCCGACAGTGCTATCCTGTAATGCGCGTTCTACCGCCCACATCAACCATCCCATGAGAGCGATGCTCTGGAACATGCCCGGGAACTGCGCCCGCGGCACGAAGGCTCCGCATAACATCCATGCAGTGCTTGCCAGCAACGCAGGACGGAACGCAACATCCAGCGCGCGCAGGAACAACCACATCCCTGTGCCACCCAGCCACAGGTGCAGCACCGTATTCCACGAGAGATAAGTGGCAGGATGCAGCAGAGGAAGCAGAAGCGTGGAAGGGTAAAAGAGCCACTCTTGCGGGTTTCCCACGAACGGCTGTCCGAAGAGGACGTGGGGATTCCAGAGAGGCAAGATGCCCTGTGTCAGCCAGCGGCGAGCGAAGGTGGTCACAGGTAGAAAGTAAAGCATCAGGTCGCCCCAGTAGAGCACTTGCCGGGCGAGAACAATCTTCCAGAAAACACACGCCGCCACGAGGGCAAACCAACCCAGCGCAGCGGCGTGCTCCCTGCGGTGTAACACCGCTGAACTCCGCTTACTTCGGACTGGCTATGGCAACGAGCAAGCTGACCACGAAGAAGCCCACAGCGATGTATCGGGTAATCATCGCCAGCTGCTCATCGCGTCCCAGCTTGCCGCGAAATTGCGAGCTCACCTGTCCACCCACCGTGCCCGACAGACCCTCGTGTCGCGTGGTCTGCATGGCGACGATGAAGATGAGCGCGATGGCGAACAGTACTTGCACGATAACCAGAAAGGTGTACATCTATACTCTCCTTCGAGCATTTCGATGCGCTGCGGACAAACGGTGCGCTACCAGCACACGACGACTGCCCGAACGCGCTTTGCCGGAGGGTGCTGGGGATGCGGTTTCGGTATCGCTCCCTTCGGACAGGGTGCTGTACGGTTCCTCCGGGCTGGATGCCACGTTCACGTCGTCCGCTATGACGTCGCTTTGCGACACCGTTGGCTCGGTGTAGCTGCTTGGCTCGGTATAGCTACTGCTGTAGTCCGGGTAGCTTCGGCGCGAGGAGCTGCTGTAGTCGGTGTCCAGTGAAAGCGTGTTCACAATATCGTTAGAAGCACGCCGAAACTCGCGAATGGCGTTACCTAACGAGCGACCGATTTCGGGCAGCTTCTTCGGACCGAAGATAATCAGCCCGATGATGAGTATCATCATCACTTCGCCAAAGCCGAGGCTCCCAAACATCGTACTCCCTCCAGCCCTTGTCGCAGCACATCGTTGCTGCTAATATTTTACCACAGTTTATCAGTGCCCGCTTCAGCCTGCCACTTCGATTGCCGGGGGGTTCACAAAATCCTGCCAGCGCTGGGCGATACGTCCTTCGGTCGCGTTGCCCCGATGAATACATACGCGGAACCGCCAGCGCAGGCTCTCACCGTGCGGCAGGGTGTACTCCCCGTGTTCCTTCCCCTGAGTAAATGCTGCCAGACCGAACGGGTTCACCGTCATCAGCCCGTAGTCGCGTACGTGCCACCACGCGGGATGCCGGAAGCTGGAAGGATGTTGCAGAATAGCGATGCCAACCGGAACCCCCTGCACCTGTCCACTGTAGTCGCACCAGTGCGCTCGCTTGCCCCATGTTTGCGGTTCGTTCACTCCGCCCTCTGAGTTTTCGATGCGCCCGCCACGCGGTACATCCATCGAGGACGCCACCCGCACCGACAGAATACCGCCCTCTTTCGTGTCGCCAAAATGCACATCGCCTTCTGTGGCGGTGAGGGTCACTTCTACGTCCATCAGGTGTTCCTCGTGGGGTAACGGGAAGACAAGCACTTTCAGGTGCTGTTCCAGCAGTTTCTTCCCTTGCGAGTCTGTCCAGTCGCTCAGCGTCTCGAAACCACCGCAGACGATACCACTGAGGGTGTGCAACGTTTGGCGGTGCAGGGTGTAGCCGTGTCCGGGTTCTTCGCTCCAGTTATCCACGCCGTTCACATCACCAAAGGCAATCCACATTGAACGGTGGTGTACGTGGTCGTTGGTCTCGTCGGGTATATCGTGACGCATGGGCCAGTGGCGGGTAACGCTCACGCCCCCTGGACCACGTAGAGGGTAAAAGCAAGGGCGTGCAGGATTGCCAGCCTTGATGTAGGCGGTGAACAGATTGCCATCGGTGTATATCGCAATCCGGTCCTCGCTTTCCTCTACACTGACCCGATGAGGATGTTCCCCTTCGCTTTGCTCCAGAGTAGCAGGAACGGTTTGACCTGCCGGTAGCTCTGGTAGCAGGCACCACAGCTCGCGACCTGCAGACTGTACCGGCAATCGCAAGTTGCCGATGGAAAGCCAGTATGCCGCATCCGGTTCACCCGATACAGGCAGAAGAAGCGGGCAGTTGTCACGCGCAATGCTGTTGGACTGGATGATCAGTCTGGTCCGTTGCATGGGCTTCACCTCTGGAATGTTTTGACAAGCAGCTATTCGTCGAGGAAGTCTTCTTATCCTGCAGTTACAACCTTGCCAATAAATCCGGTAGCTCGGCAAGCGAGGAGACTTGGGCAACAGGAGACGCTTCGGAATGATTCTCGCAAGAGTCCGGTTCCGTGCGCCACTCACGGGTGTATATGCTGCGTATCCCTGCGCGGGAGGCTCCTAACACATCTGCGCACCAGTCATCACCGACGTAGATAACCTCATCGCAAAATACCCCTAACTGGTATAGGGTAATATAGAACAAACTCGGATGAGGCTTTACCATGCCCACATCCGCTGACACCACAATCGATGACAGGTATTGGGAGAGGCCATGCCGGTTCAGTACCCGATGCACACAGGGAGTGTATGGGTAGTTGGAAAGCACCGCCAGCAGATAGCGTGTCGAGAGCTGGCGGAATAGAGAATGTAGATACGGGGCGGGGACAACCGCTTGCTCAAATGAGACCGCGTACCGCGTCATCATGGCGTATACCTGTTTGGGGTTCGGAAGAGCGCCGGTTAGTCGATGCCAGAGGGTTGCCATGCGTTCATAAAAGTCGTTTTCTTTCAGCTCTGGCAGGTTTTGCGCATACTGCTCATCGCGGATGCGCACATAGTGTTGTACAAAGGCATCAAAGGGAACATGTGGCGCGAAAGGATGCGTGTATTCATAGACACCCTGCAGGATGCGCAAGAACTCCGGCTCGCGTAGCGGCACGAGGGTATTCACAAAATCAAATACTATGGCGCGGACAGGGGGATAGTCTGAAGGCAATGGTGCTACTCCCGCTCCTCAGGTATCAGCTCCCGTAGCTGGTTTTCCATTCGGCGAACGCCTGCGAGGTTTTCCACTTGCCGGTAGAGGTATCGGGCGTAGCTAAAGGCGTTAATCGCGCGCACTACCTGTTCCAGCCGCTTTGCCAGCATACCGATGTGCTCGACGCAGTGCGCCGCTTTCGTCCAGAGGCGGTGTGCCTCGAAGGTCTGGTAAGAACGGGCAAGATAGCGTTGTGCCCTCTGCAGGTCGCCCGTGTGCAACAGGGCAATGCCCATTTCCATCTCCGCTTCAGCCCGCGCCAGCTCAGCATCCCATTCTTGCTGAAGCAAATTCAACGCCCATTGACAGTAAGGGATTGCTGTGGTGTGCTCTCCTTGCAGGTTGTAGCACCTTGCCAGTTCGATGTAGCACTGAGCACGGTCAGAAGTAGAGGCTGGTTCTCTTTCTAGCTGCTTTTGCGCTGAGCGCAAGAAGGCGATAGCCGAGTTGTAGTCCGCTCGCGCGATACGGTCGCGTGCCAGCTGTAACCGCGCGCGCACTTTGCGATGCGTTTGATGCTGTGGAGCCTTCATTTTGATGCCGTTACAGATTATCCTCCGTTTACATTATACCGCGAAAAT
>CALJAP010000213.1 GCA_938027655.1 uncultured bacterium
TCCCCACGACCCCCTTCCCTACAAAGGAAGGGGGCGTTCGATGCGAGACACCCCTCTCCTCGCAGGAGAGGGGACGGGGGAGAGGTTTACCAAACACGGCGGGGGTGATCACGAACAGTTCTGCCAGCGTCATCAGCAACAGCCTGTAATGACCTGTTCGGGGTCAAAAGATATGAGCAGGGCAGTGCGCAGACACCGTGGAGGTGGAAGACTGTCCAAGTTGGTGATGAAGCAGGCACCGTGCTGTTCAACAGCCAGCTAGGGATTGTAGGCAAAGGCATCTGGTGTGTGTCCTATGTGACAAGGAGCGGTTTCTTCTCCGACTGGACAGGCTGGTTGCGCCCGATTGTGACTCCCGTATGCTTAGGCTGTCTTGGAGGCTTTGCAGCACCGTTGTTGGCGTTAATCATGGACTGCGGCGTACCAAACCCGTTTAATATGCAATGGAGGGAGTGTGTGGGGAATGCCGTCGACGCCTTCTGGGAGGAATGCCAGAAAGATGCGATTTGCCGGTGGATACGTAACGGATGTGCCTCCGTATGTGGTGTTGCTGGTCTAATCGGGTTGCAACCAAAGCCTGGCAAGCCAGAAAAGCCTGTGAAAAAGCCTCACTCAATACCGAGGTACAGGCGATTGGACATCTCTCAGTGGTGATAAACAACGGCGAGCGGGTTCCCCGCTCGCCCGGACGGCTTGGAGGAAACCATGAAACGCGACTTAGTACACGAATGGGGATTGGCTGCAGCAGAAACATTTGTCTTGCTCCTGCTGCTCATACGCGCTCCAGTAGCCGCATGGGTATGGCTTCCGATCCTTGCTCTAATATCGCTTTATGCCTTGTTGGTACGATACGATGCATCTCCGCGTTGGCGGACGCTTACGGCGTTGATGGTTGGGATGACTGTAGTGGTGTACGTGGGGGTGGCGATGCCGCTGGTTGCTTATGGCTCTTACTGGCTCATGCGTAGGTTGCATCTGTACGACACGCTAGCAAAGGACCTACAGTGGTGCAGGCATCAGCAAGGTCTCTTTGGGATGGGTTTGTTCATCCTGAGTTGGGAATACATGGTTCACGACACCAATTCAGGTGGTCTTTTCACACTTTCCGTACTGCTGGGTATCATCGTAGGAGATTTGTTAATACGAGACCCTAAGGAGATTAAAGGTGACTGCGATGTTACCACCAGTAGGTAGTATCCGTTTTTACGAGTTGCGAAAGCCTTTTGAGACAGTTGTGGGACAACTGGGACGCTACGCTTAAGAGGGCATCTCGCTCGTACCTCGAAACAGGGAATGGTATCACTTCGACCCGTTAGGCACGGCGGGGGGGGAAACCTATCCCCCCGTCCCCCCTTCCCTACGAAGGAAGGGGGCGTTCGATGCGAGACACCCCTCTCCTTGCAGGAGAGGGGACGGGGGAGAGGTTAAATCGCTAAAATTCATCCAGTTACCGCTACATTCTCGGCGGGAACCTCCGAAACAGCCTCATCCGCCTACTCGTAGCGCAACGCCTCTATCGGGTTCAGCCGGGAAGCTCGCCATGCGGGATAGATACCGAAGAAGATGCCCACCGCCGCCGAAAACAGGAACCCCGCCGTCGCCGCCCAGAGCGGCAGGTGAGTGGTCAACCCCTCCCCTCCAAACAGGTTCGCCTGCCGTGTGCCCCAGCCGATGAGCAGACTGGCGCCCCAACCCAGCAAGATGCCGATGATGCCGCCTACGCCGGAGAGGGTCATCGATTCGATGAGAAACTGCAGCAGGATGTCGCGGTTGCGTGCGCCCACCGCCTTGCGGATACCGATTTCGCGCGTGCGCTCGGCGACGGTAACCAGCATGATGTTCATGATGCCGATGCCGCCCACCAGCAGAGACAGCCCCGCAATCGCGCCAACGACCAGTCCGAAGATGCTCAATACCCGTCCGATGGAGGAGATCAGTCGCTCCTGACTGTCCACCCGAAAGTAGGGCTGATTATCGTGACGGCGCATGAGCAGCTGCCAGATTTCGTCCATCGTCTCGGTGGTGCGTTCCGGCTCGCGTGGCTGCGCGAAGATGACCGATACGAGGTCTACACCCACAAACCGCTTCTGGAGGGAGGTAATCGGCACAAGCACCCGTTTATCCCAGTCCTCTCCGAAAGTTCTGCCTTTTGGGGAAAGCACACCCACCACCGTCGCCGAGACGCCTGAAATCTCCACGACTTCGCCAACCGGGTCCCGGTTGCCGAACAGCCGTTTCTGCACCTCTTTGCCCAGCACGCACACCTTTGCCCAGCTGTCCAGGTCCTCCTGAGTGATAAACCGCCCACGTTCCATCTGCAGGTTGTGCAGGTACAGATACTCGGGTTGACAACCGTCCACCGCAGCATCCATCTCCTCCGCGCCGTAGCGTATCTTCTGGTTGCCCACGTTGAACTCTGCGCTGACCATCTTGACGTTGGAGCACTCCTGCAGGATCGCCTGCGCGTCTTCCATGCGCAGACCTTCGATACTGCCGGGCGTTTCGCCGCGTTTGCGCAGAGAGGGGTCGTACACGATGATAATCAGACTGGAACCCAGCTGGCGAAACTCCTCCACCACGCGCGAACGCGCTCCCTCTACCAGCGACACCATCAGAATCACCGCCGCCACGCCGATAATCACACCCAGCATAGTCAACAGGGAGCGCAGCTTGTGCCGACGCAGGTTTGCCAGAGCAGTGAGAAAGGAGTCTAACAGGCTCATTGTGATTGCCCCCTCTCACCTTCTTCGCTCGAAGCAGTAACGCGCATCTCAAACTGCTGACGCTTTGGACCGGTGAAAGGCTGAGGACGCACCTTCTCGCCTTCCTTCAATCCGTCCACAACCTCCACAAAGGCGTCGCCGCGCAAGCCGGTCTTCACGGTGCGGGTCTCGTTCTTGTCCACTGTTTTCCCGTTCACCACCTCGCGATGCACCACGCTCACCTTCGCCGTGTTGGCGTCCACGAACTGCAACGCTTCTTTGGGCAGGCGCAAGACGTTCTGCCTGCGCTCCACGATGATACGGCACTTTGCGCTCATGCCGGGCTTCATGCGCGGGTCGGGTTTCTCAATCTCCACCTCTACGGGGAATTTGATGACCGCTCCGCCGGGCACGCCCTGTTGCGTCACCGCCGAGGCGGGAGCCACCTTGCGCACCCTGCCCTCAAACACCTCATCGCGCAGGGCGTCGAGCCGAATCTCCACCTTCTGCCCCACCTTCACCTTGCCGATGTCCACCTCGTTGACCTGCAGTTTGATGCGCATACGCGAGAGGTCGGCTATCTGCACCAGCGGCATACCCGAGGAGAACGTTGCCACCCCTGAGGTCACCAGTTCGCCCGATTCGATGTATCGCTGGGTGACCACCCCGCTCATTGGGGCGCGGATGGTGGTGTCTGCCACACGGGCGCGGGCTTCTTTCAGTGCGCTTTGCAGTTGCTCTACCGCCGCCTGCGCCTGCAACACTTCCTTCTCGCGCACGGGTAGCTGCACGCGGTTCGCCTCTGCCAGCTTGAGCCTCATGCGGGCGTCCTCCAGCGCGGCGCGGGCAGTTTCCACCTCCCTCAGCCTCAATTCGTCGCGCTTCGCCTGGGCACGCGCCTGGTCGAGGGTGGCTTTCGCCTGCTTCACCCGCGATTCCGCTTCCGCCTTCTGCAGGCGCAGCTGCTCTTCTAGCGTTTGCAGCCGTTGTTCCGCCTGTTGCAGACGCGCCTCCGCGGCGGTGAGCTGGGTGGCGGCAAGGTCTACCTCGCGCTGGGAAACGAAGCCCTTTGCCAGCAGCTGCCTCTGTCGCTCCAGCTGGCGTCTGGCATCATCACGCTGAGCACGAGCCTCGTCCACCGCCGCCCGCGCATCGGTGCGCAACTGGGGATGGGTGACCTTCAGCAACAGATTCAGGTTGTCTACCGCCGCCTGATAGCTGGCTTCCGCTTGCTCTAACGCTGCCCGGGTCACTTCGGGCTGTGTCTGTGCTTCGCGTAACGCCTGCTGATAGCGTATTTCGGCGGTGCGCACCGCGTTACGCGCCTGCTCAATCTGTGCGGCGGTATCCGAAGGCTGGTATTCGCTTAATAACCTTGCCTGCTCGAGGCGGGCGAGGGCAGCACGTAGCTGCGCCTCGGTTTGGCGCAAGCTCGCTTCCACTTCGACGGGGTCAATGCGAGCAATCAACTGCCCCTCGCGCACCACATCGCCTGCTTCCACGTCTAGGCTGAGGATGCGCCCGGCGATTTTGCTTTTGACCTCTACCTTCCGCAACGGCTCCAGCACGCCCGACTCGGCGACGATGATTTCCACATCGCCGCGAGAGACCTCCACTAGACGCGGCGGAGGAGCAGGTTTATTCAGCCAGCGATAACCCCACCAGCCGGCAGCCCCCAATAGAATCAGCAACGGCAAACATCCGAATAACAGCAGTTTCACTCTGCGTCGCAAAAAGGCTCTCACGTTCTCCTCCTTCACTAGTCTGCTTCAATTCCCTCTTTATATGACCGATTTGAGCAGGCGAAGTTTCACCGCAGCAGAGAAACCCCGGACCGATGATTAGTGGTTGCAGGTTGCGCTTCGTGTGAGCCACCATAGCCACCCCGCCATACTACACTGCGTCACTAGCTGAGCATAACTCGCTCCCGACAGACCGCGCGGAAGCCACCACCACAGGCAAAGCGCAAGACATACCAGTCCCCCAACAGCTACCGCACCCACCCATGTTGTTCGCCCATGCACCAGCAGCATCGCATTGCCCCATGCCACCACCGAGGCGGGAACCAGACACCACGCCAGCACCCTTAAAGCGTCAGAGGCGGGAGCGTATTCTGCTCCATACAGCAGGCTAATCCAGAACCTTGCTCCACCGCTCAGCACCAGCGCCAGCAGTACCGCGACCGTCAGCATCCACCGAAGCACTCGCAAGGCTACCCTCTCTGCTCCTTCCCCCTGCGAGGAAGCGACGGGAACCAGCGCCAGCGACATCGAGCCCGCAATCAGATTGCTTGCCCACAATAACGTGCTGGCGCTGCCGTACCAGCCGACGCTTTGCGCCCCGTATCGCATCCCAACGGCGAGGATGTCCAGCCTCATGATCAGTCCGTGACAAACATCGGCAATTGCCAGCGGCGCACCGAGCGCAAGCAACAGTTGCCAGGTGAGTCGGCGTACCCGTGCCCGGGGAAGAGGGAGATAGCGGAGATAGAATATCAGTGCCAGCGCGCCACCAGCCAGCACCCCCAGTAACGCCCCGCTCAAGCCAAGCCATAAAGCGCCCCCTGCCGCCAGCAGCACGGTGGTCACGCGCTCCAGCACAACCGCTTGCGTTTCGAGATGCGCCTGCATTCGCGCTCGCGCCACCCCTGCGAGCAGCTGGTGAACACAGGCTATCGCCCAGTACGCCCCTGCCAGCGCGACAGCCAGTCTGAGAGAGGGCGCGTTATATATCCACCATGCCCCCAGAACCGCCATGCCCCCCAGCAGAGATGCCTGCACCACCCGTAAGCCGATGGCTGCGCTCAGCACGGCGAAGGCATGGGGTCGGCGTGCGGCGTGTCGGGTGATAATGGCAGAGACGCCCATATCGGCGAGGGGAGCCAGCGCCCCGGCAATCGCCATTGCCTGCGTGAAATCGCCGTATGAGGCGGGGGCGAGCAACCGCGCCAGCAACACGTTGTTCACCAGCCCCAGCACGCGGGCAGCGAACTGCGAACTGAGCAACCAGCGAGTGGTGAACTGCCAGCTCTTCACAGCAGATTGACCTGACTGTTATCTCCCAGCATGAGCCGCACCGCGCGCGGCTTGCCCTCGTCACGGCAGACGGTGACGTTGCGTCCCAGCAGGCTATCCTCCACGCGCGAGCCGACGTTCAGGATGCGGCAACCTTCCAGTATCACGCTGTGCTCTATCTCGCTGGCGACGATATGCACCCCGTCGGCGATGGAGGTAAACGGACCGACATAGGCGTTTTCGATGAGGCAGTTTGCACCGATGATAACGGGACCGCGGATCACGCTGTGCAGCACGCGCGTGCCTTCACCGATAGAGACCCGTCCGTGCAGACGCGACGTGGCGTCTACTTCGGCACGGATGTCACGCTCGATGTCTTCCAGCAGGATGCGGTTTGCCTCCAGAATGGCGTCGAGGTTGCCCGTGTCCTTCCACCATCCGCTGATGATGTGCGAGCGCACCTGATAGCCGTGGTCGATGAGATACTGGATGGCGTCGGTGATTTCCAGTTCTCCCCGTGCGGAGGGGCGGATGGCGTGGACCGCTTCGAAGATATGTTCGTCGAACATGTACACGCCCACCAGCGCAAGGTCGGAGGGAGGCTGTTTGGGCTTTTCGATGAGGCGCACCACCCTGTCGCCCTCCAGTACCGCCACGCCGAACTCGTGCGGGTTGGGCACACGTGCCAGCAGTATCTGCGCATTGGGACGCATCTGCTCGAACTCGCGCACGAAGGGAGTAATGCCCTCTTTGACGAGGTTATCGCCCAGATACATCACAAATGGCTCGTTACCGAGAAAATCCTGTGCGATTTTGACCGCGTGCGCCAGCCCAAGCGGTTCCGGCTGGTGGATATAGGTGATGTGAATGCCCCACCGGCTGCCGTCGCCCACCGCTTGCCTAATCTCTTCGCGCGTATCGCCCACGATGATGCCTACGTCGGTAATGCCTGCATCGCGTATCGCTTCGATGCCGTAGAACAACACCGGCTTGTTGGCGATGGGGATGAGCTGCTTCGCGCCGGTGTAGGTAATCGGGCGCAGGCGAGTGCCTTTGCCACCGCTGAGTATCAGCCCTTTCACGAGCCACGCCTCCTTACAGAGGGATAGTAGGGTCCGTAGCTGTTGGTGGTTGAGACAGGTACCCTGTTCGCCACAATACCCACAAACCTCCCTTCCGGCAAAGTATGGATGGTCTCCATTGCGTGGAGCGCCGCATCGCGCAAAGTGGCTCCCGGCTGAAGCACCATCAGAATAGCATCGCAGTGAAGTGCAAGCACACGTGCGTCAGCGAACATCTGCACGGGCGGCACATCCATAATAAGCATGTCGTATCGTTCCCTCAATTGCGCTAATATCTCCTCCATCCTTGCGCTCTCCAGTAGTTCGGTAGGGTTCGCAGGCACATCACCCGCCGGTAACAGCCAGAGGTTGTCCACGCCGGTGTGGCGAAGGCACTCGTCCAGCCTACTCTCCCCAATAAGGACGTTAGTCAGTCCGGGCGACAGCGGTAAGCCCTCAAAGCGATGCTGCATGGGCAGGCGCAGGTCGGCATCTAGTAGAAGCACACGTTGACCGGACTGCGCTATGCCGACCGCCAGGTGCCGGGAGACGAAAGTTTTTCCATCGCCCGGGGAAGGAGAAGTCACCATGAGAGCGCGGAGAGGACGACCTTGTGATGACAGGCGGAGGGTGGTGCGCAGGTTGCGAAACGCTTCTACGGCAACCGGTTGATTCAGGATAGGGGACTCTGCCCCGTCGCGCAGGGCGGGAATGCTACCGAGCAACGGCGCCTTAAGCCATTCCGAAGCCTGCTGAGCCGACGGCACACGACGGTCTATCTGCTCCAGCAACAGCGCAAAGCCGATAGCCAGCAATGCCCCCAGTATCGTGCCCATCAGCATGTTCAGGATACGCCGCGGCTTGACTCGTTTGCCGGGCAGTTGAGCCAGTTCCACCACGCGCGCGTTGCCCAGCTTGACCGCCTGCGTCAGTTCCGCCTCCTGTAAACGCTCCATCAGGAAGAGATAACGTTTTTCCAGTGCCTGTCGCTGGCGCAGGAGCTGGGTGAGTTGTTTTTCCAGTTCCGGTACCGCCAGCATCTGCTGCCGAACATCACTCAGGGTCTTTTCCAATGCGCGCATCTGTGCTTCCTGCCCCACAATGTCTGCGGAGAGCAATGCGACGTTTTTGTATAACTCTTGGTAGACAGGGTTGGGCAAACGCTGCACGCTTTCGATACGGGCAGCTTCTTGTCTCAATTTTTCACGTAATGCTTCGACACGGGCTACGGCAGATTGCACACGGGGGTGCTCGTCAGTAAATTGAGCCTGCAACGCCAGCAGGTCGGCTTCCGCGGTCACCAGCTGCTTTTTGATTTCCTGCACCGTCGGGTTTTCATAGATGGTGGGCGACACCAGCGTAGAGGGTTCCTGTCCCAGCTGCTGGCGGGTGGCGGCGAGGCGCGTACGCAGGTCTGTCAAGCGCAGGTTGCCTTGCCATCGTCGGTTGCTCAGTTCCACCACCTGTAGCATTAGCGCACGTATCTGCTCGTTTGCATCCAGAAAAGCTTTCTCTCGCTGAAAAGATGCCAATTTTTCGTCTGCTTCAGCGAGCTGTTGCTTTACGCCGCCGGGTGCTTCCAGCTGGTTGCGGATGAAGCGAACGGTGTTGCGAGCTTCCTCCTTGCGTAGACGCTCGTTTTGCCAGACGACTGTTAGGGCAGCGGCGTTGGCTGCATCCTGAGCGCGACGCGGCGATTCAGCCTCCGCGAACAGCTCGATCAAGCCGGTATCTTCTATTAATCGCCCCTGAATGTCCTGGTCGAAATGCTCCTCCTCTTTGGGCACGCTGGGGTTGCGTCCTTCGATCCGTGCTGCGCGCGCTACGATGCACCCTTCTATATCGGGTGAATCTGCTGTTCCGCACAGAATTTGCTCAAAGAGAGGTCTTATTTTCTCCGATGTTTTATATTCAGACAATAAAATGCCCTCTTTTTCAGAAATAATCACTATCGAATCCACTAGCGACCGGTAAGGGTACGTGTCCAGCATTTCCGCCTGCTCCTGGGGAACGGTGCGCGTAAAGCCAGCACCAAATACATCGGTTCGCAATACAAAGCCAGAAGGCTGTTCAATCTGCACGATGGCTTTCGCTCGATATACAGGGCTCATGGTGAATGTGACAACAGCCGTGCCCAGCAGTACCAGCGCAAAACATGAAGCGACGTACACACGCCGCCGCCGAAGGATGTCTGCCAGATGAACCAGCATACTGCGCTCGTGATACACAGAGTGGAACAACCTCCTGAACGGTTGCTTTCAGTGTAACAATCTGGGCAGCAAAAGTCAATCGGAGCAGGAATCAGCACAGGGTGCGTTGAAGCCGAGAGGCAAGGAGGCGGTGCACTGATGGGCACAGTGTATGCCATTGTCAACCAGAAAGGCGGAGTGGGGAAGACTACCACAGCAGTGAACGTTGCAGCTGCAATGGCATTGGCCGGGCAACGGGTTCTTCTGGTGGACGTGGACCCTCAGGGAAACGCGACCAGCGGAGTGGGGATAGAAAAGAGCAAGCTTTCTCGCAGTATCTATCAGGTACTCGTAGATGACCTGCCTCTGGAGGAGGTTGTCTTACGCACTTCAGTGCAGGGGTTGGATGTCGTGCCGTCGACGCTTGACCTTGCTGGCGCGGAGATTGAGCTGATGACCCGCATCAGCCGCGAGCACGTTCTCAAGAACGCTTTAGAGCCGTTGAGAGAGAGGTATGCTTATATCTTCATTGACACCCCTCCCTCGCTGGGGCTGCTAACGGTGAACTGCTTGACCGCGTGCGACAGAGCCATCGTGCCCATTCAATGCGAGTACTACGCGCTGGAGGGCATTACGCAGCTGATGCGCACGGTGGACCTGGTGCGTCGCCGGTTGAACCCCGGTCTTCAGATAGCGCATGTGTTATTAACCATGAAAGACCCTCGTTTGCGGCTAGCGCAGCAGGTGGAGGACGAGGTCAGGAGCTTTTTTGGAGAGGTCGTTTCAGCGGTAGTCATACCGCGCAATGTACGGTTAAGCGAGGCGCCGAGCTTCGGGATGCCTGTCGTTCTCTACGACCCGAGGTCGCGCGGTGCTGAGGCGTACCGACAGTTCGCTCTGGAGGTGATGGGTCATGACTCGCAGAGGACTGGGTAGGGGGCTATCTGCGCTCATCTCGGCAGCAGAGGAAGCAAGCGAGGGCGTGATGGAAGTACCCCTTTCCGCTATTGTGCCGAACCCGGATCAGCCTCGTCGGGATGTAGACGAAGGAGGCATTGAAGAGCTGGCTGCGTCGATTCGCGAGCATGGCGTACTTCAGCCGGTCATTGTGCAGCCGTTGCCGGATGGCAGATATCAGCTTATCGCAGGGGAGAGGCGTTGGCGAGCGGCTCGTGTTGCGGGGCTTTCCACAGTGCCTGCTGTTGTACGGCATGTGAGTGAGGAGGAGCGTCTGGAGCTGGCGCTGGTTGAGAATGTACAGCGTGAGGACATCAACGCGGTCGACGAGGCGATAGCGTATCGCACCTTAATGGAGCGGTTTGGAATGACGCAAGAGGAGGTAGCCCAAAAGGTAGGAAAGAGCCGCACGGCGGTTGCGAACACGCTTCGGCTTCTCACGCTGGATACAGAGATACTGAACGGGTTAAGAGAAGGCAAAATCTCAGAGGGACACGCTCGCGCCTTGTTAATGGCACCGGAAGAGGCAAGGCTGGAGATGTATCACCGCGCTGTGCGGTCGGGGTGGAGCGTGAGGGAAACAGAGCGGGCGGCTCGTGCGTCAAATCGCCAAGTTTCCCCCGTTGCCCCCTCTGTTTCACGTGAAACATCCGACCCGGACCCCCATATCCTTGTGCTCGAGGACAGGCTGCGCAACGCGCTCGCCACGCGGGTGCAGATACGCCATTCCAACGGCAGGGGCACCATCGAAATCCATTTTTACGACCTGGACGACCTCTCCCGAATCATCGAAGCCATCGTTCGGTAACCGAGAACGTAATTATGCAGTAGCCTACTAAGGGGGTGAGAGATGAGCTCGCTCTGGGCAGAGCAAATGTTCGTGCTGTTACTTATCCTTGCGACCGGCTGTTGGCTTGGACAGGTATCTGTTCGAGGGGTATCGCTCGGCGCAGCCGGCGTGCTGTTTGTTGCACTGGCGTTCGGCCATTTCGGCTTCCAGACACCAAAGGAATTGCGTGACCTGGGACTGCTTCTGTTCGTGTATGCGGTGGGTTTACAGGCAGGTCCGCGCTTCTTTCGTGCCTTCAAACGACACGGTATACAGTTCCTGCTCATCGGGGTAGCAAGTGTGCTTGCTGCTGCCATAAGCACAGCGATGGTAGTACGGATATGGGGCATCGGAGCCGAACTGGCAACCGGGCTGTACACCGGAGCGGTGACCAATACACCCGCACTGGCGGCAGCAATAGATGTGGTGGAACGGTACGCCCCGCACAAGGTAGGGGAGGTCAGCG
>CALJAP010000214.1 GCA_938027655.1 uncultured bacterium
CCCTTGCAAATAAAGCCCCGCCTGCGCAGGCATCTTTAGCCAGCGAAGGCTGGGTTCACCTACTAAGAAACGGCTTTAGCCGTAGATGATCCCCGTTCTACTCAGATCATTTCCGTTAACCTGCAGGTCTTTCGCACGCGACCGGCAAAATGGGTAGTCAAGAGGGCGTCGCAAACCCTTGTGACACAGGAGGTGACAGTATGGTAAATAGGGTGCCCCCCGAGTACCTGAACAAGGTCATCTTGGGCGATGTGATGGACCTGCTCAAATCGCTACCCGACCGGTGCGTGGATATGGTGTACGGAGACCCTGACTATAATGTCGGTGTGAAGTATGGAGACAAATCCTACACGCGCAATTTCGCAGAGTACATTGAGTGGTATATTGAGCTCGCCCGAGAGTCATTGCGCGTGCTGAAAGACGACGGCAACCTGTTTCTCATTAACTACCCGAAGCAAAACGCCTACCTGCGCGTGAAGTTTCTGGACGAAGCGTGCTTTGCGGTGCATGATTACGTCTGGATTTACAATACCAACGTGGGACACAGCCCGCGCCGATTCACCACAGCGCACAGAAGTATCCTGCACTGCCGTAAAACCGAGCACAACCGCTTCTACAAGGAGCAGGTGGCGCAGCCTTATCAAAACCCTACCGACAAACGTATCCTGCGCAACCTGGCAAATGGTTCTAAGGGCAGGATGCCTTATAGCTGGTTCTATTTCGACTTGGTGAAAAACGTCAGCCACGAAAAGACATTTCACGCCTGCCAGATACCGCAAAAATTAGCGGAGATGCTGATACTGAGCTGCACACAGCCAGGCGATACGGTGTTTGTTCTGTTCGGAGGGAGCGGTTCGGAAATAGAGGTGTGCCGCAAGTTAGGCAGAAACTTCCTCTCTGCGGAGATAGACCCCAGGTATCACGAGATGATACTGCGACGCTTGCAGATAGGTGGCATCGAAGAGAAGTACCGCCTCATGCCGCGAAGAGAAAATGATGTACAGCTGGCCCTGCCGGTCGGCGGGGAATCTGGCAGCGTATCAACCCCCAACCTTTAGTTAGACGATATCGGATACCTTCCGTACTCGTGGCACGCTTCATAAAACGCCAGCACGTTCTCCAGCGGAGTGGCAGGGTTGACCTCGCTGGAAGAGCCGATGAACAGCCCTCCTCCGGGTGCGGCGACCTGCATGGCACGCTTCACCTCACGCCGGATGTCGTCGGGCGTGCCCAGAGGCAACAGCTGCGAGCAGTCGATACCGCCCACCAATATCAATCTATCCCCATAGCGCTTCTTCAGCGGTTCCAGCTCCATGCCCGCAATCGGCTCCAATGGGTTCAAACCGTCGATACCCGCATCCAGCAGGTCGTCCATAATCTGCCACAGGTTGCCGTCGCTGTGGAAGATGACCTTGATGCCCGCCTCATGCAACGGCTCGATGCATCGCCGGAGCATCCGAATGAACGTACGCCGCAGAAAGGCAGGCGAGAACAGCACCCCGTTCTTGTACGCTACGTCGTCACCGATAAAATGGAGGGGACAGAGCTGCTCTTCTGCCGCCACCTTCGCGAAGCGGTAGGCGTTCTCCCCCTCCAGTTCCAACAGGGCATCCACCTCCTTCGGGGCATCGTAAATCGCGTAGGCGAAGCGTTGCTGACCCATCAGACCGTATGCCGCATGAAAACCACAGCCACCGGGCGGGACGAACATCGTGTACGGTGCAAACCGCTCCTGCTCCTGACGTATCCGGGGTACCCACTGCGTGCGTATCCAGTCCCACGATACCGGCTCCGCCTTGCGCAGATGCTCCCGCAAGTCCTCGATGGTTTCAATCTCGTAATGCACCTTCCACGCGGTCTGCCCGGACACCAGATGCTGTCCCCTGCCCTCGCCCAGCACGGTGCCGTCCTCGCTTTGCTCGAAAGAGCGTCCGTAGCCCCGACAGAGGTCAATGCCCAGTCCGTGATAGACCCGCACCATCGCGGTGGCGTAATCATCGCCCGGTTGTTGGAAGTGCTTGACCACCGCGGGGTTATCGATGTAATCCCATATCGGCACGCGGTCGCCCTCGCGAAAGTTCATAGACGCTTCGATGCGCGCCCACACCGCCTCATGCAGTTCACCGCCGTATCCCGCCGATGGACGTGGCATCCCTTTCTTCCCCCCTTCAGCCTATGCTGTACCATTCTACGCCATCGCGCTGTCTGTACCCTTTGAAAGGTGTGCTGGTGCGCAATTTCGGCGCAGTCGGGGACGAATAATGACCTTCATCCCTTGCTCTACCCTTGAAAGGTTTGGTATACTGTAGTGGCGCGAACGCGCATAGCGTTCGCGAACTTTTTGTGCTATTCGTACCGGAAGGGGTTGAAAGATGGCATCGGCACAACAGATACTCGCCGAAATCACCAAAGACCAGCTGCGAACCGACCTGCCCGAGTTCGGACCGGGTGATACGGTGCGCGTGCACGCGAAGGTCATCGAAGGCAACAAGGAGCGCATTCAGGTGTTTGAGGGCGTCGTGATCGCCCGCAAGCACGGTGGTATCAACGAGACCTTCACCGTGCGCAAAATCTCGCATGGCGTCGGCGTGGAGCGAACCTTCATGCTGCACTCTCCGCGTATCGATAAGATAGAAGTGGTGCGCAGGGGCAAGGTGCGCCGCGCTAAGCTGTACTACCTGCGCAAGAAAATCGGTAAAGCCGCACGGATCAAGGAACTGCGCACACCACGATGACCGGCGAATGGGTAGAGTGGATAGCGAACCTCAACGTTCGCTACGTGCTGCTTATCTCGGCTGCTCTCACAGTAGTGCGTCTGGGGCTGGCGCCCCTGTCCAGCCCCCGGGTACGCTCCCTGAACGAGCTGGTCGAGTCGGCAGTACTCGCCTTCGTTCTGGTGTTTCTGGTCATTCGCCCGTTTGTGGTGCAGGCATTCTACATCCCCTCGGGCTCCATGCGCCCCACCCTGCTGGAGCAAGACCGCATTCTGGTGGACAAGTTCACCCTGCGTTTCCGCGAGCCAATGCCTGGCGATATCCTGGTGTTCAAAGCTCCGCCGGAGGCGGACATCCGCGAGATCGAGTTCATTAAGCGGTGCGTCGGGGTGCCCGGAGATGTGATCGAGGTGCGCGATGGGGTACTCTACCGAAACGGGAAACCCGTCAACGAACCGTACATCGCCGCTCCACCGGACTACAACCTCAAAATCATCGGGGGACACGTGTACGAAATCGACTACTACGGCAACGTCAAGGAAAACAACCAGATTATCCTAGACCCACATCGGGAAGCCTATATCCGCGAGGCACCCTCCGAGAAAATTCCGCCCGGCAAACTGCTCATGCTGGGCGATAATCGCAACGATAGCAACGACGGTCATAAGTGGGGGCTGCTGGACCGCAGTCGGGTGGTGGGCAAGGCATGGATTCTCTTCTGGCCTCCCCAGCGCATTCGCATCGTGCGCTAAGCCCGCTGGTCGCCGGGGTGGACGAGGCGGGACGAGGCTGTCTCGCGGGACCGGTGGTTGCCGCGTGTGTGGTACTCCCCCAGCGTGCCATTGCGGGTGAGGATGAAGCCAGCCTGCACCGGACAAACGCCCTCCCCCCGTTCATCCGCGACTCCAAAAAGCTCTCCCCCGCACAGCGCGAGCAAGCCTGCCGATGGATATACCGCCACGCACAGGCGGTATCGGTCGGGCTGGCAACTGTCGAGGAGATTGAGCATCTTAATATCCTGCACGCCTCCTTGCTGGCGATGCGACGCGCGGTGGCATCCGTCGCCCTGCCCCTCCAGCAAGTGCTGATAGATGGCTCTTACATCCCCGACGGAATGCCCTGCCCCGCGCAGGCAGTGGTGAACGGTGACGAGCGAATCCCGGTTATCAGCGCCGCCTCCATCGTGGCGAAGGTAGTACGCGACCACCTGATGACGCAACTGCATCGGCTCTTTCCCCAGTACGGTTTCGCCCAGCACAAAGGCTATGCTACCCTGCAACATCGGCGGGCTATTGAGCAGTTTGGGTTGTGTCCTCAACACCGGCTCAGCTTTTGTGCTGGTGCGCTGCGCATGGAGAACGAAGGTGGATAACCGCGAGACCGCTCGTGCTGGCGAACGAATCGCCGCACAATACCTGAGCCGAAAAGGCTGTACCATTTTGCAACAAAATTGGCGTTGTCCGCACGGTGAAGTGGATATTGTGGCTCAGCAGGGCGATACGATACTGTTCATAGAGGTCAAGGCACGCCATAATATCGAGCATAACCTGCCACGAGAAGCGGTAGACGAACGCAAACAGGCTCGCCTGCGCCGGTGCGCCGAGCTGTACCTAAGCCTGTTTTACCCCGACGCAGTGTGCCGTTTCGACGTGGTAGAGGTGTGGTGGCATTCGGGTAAAGCACATGTTCGTTGGCTTCGCGAAGCATTTTAGCGCAGTGATGGGTAGATAGAAGGAATACTCGCAAAATACCGAATATAATGTATATGCACCAAATGTGTTCGCAGAGCCATCCGTCCTCTCGCAGCCGTGAAGCAAAGGAGTGGGAGAGTTGTCACGAGCGCCATCACAACAACATACTCTTATCTGGCGCACAATCCTGCTCAACATCTTGTTGGCTTTTGTCTACCTGGGCACGGCAAAGCTGGGCTTGCTTTTTGCGTTCGTACAAGGCAATGCCACTCTGATCTGGATGCCCACTGGGCTTTCGTTGGCAGCCGTGCTTCTGGGCGGTTATGCGCTACTGCCCGGCGTGGCGCTGGGAGCTTTTCTCACCGTTGCCACCACCACGGTTCCCTTATGGGTTGCCTTTGCAGCGTCCGCAGGCAACGCCCTCGAAGCCTTCCTGGGCGCGTTTCTGCTGAAGCATGTCGCGCAGTTTGACCTCTCCCTGCAACGACTTCGGGACGTGTGGAGCCTCTTCTTCTGGGCAGCACTGCTCAGCACCGTTGCCAGCGCAACCATTGGGGTGGGCAGCCTGTGCGCGGCAGGGGCAGCCAGCTGGGCGCAGTTCCCAACGGTCTGGCTGATATGGTGGCTGGGTAACGTCATGGGCAACTTGCTGGTGGCACCGCTCTTGCTGGTGTGGAGCCGTCTGCCTCGCTGGCGGTTGAGCCAGCTGTTAGAGTTTATCACCCTGCTGGTGCTTACCTGCGTCGTGACGATTGCGGCTTTTGGCGGCTGGATACCCTCAACGCGCGTGGAACCCTACCCGCTGGTGTTCGTGGTGTTCCCTCTGCTCATCTGGGCAGCGTTACGCTTTGAACAGTACGGCACGACCGTCGCAAGCTTCATCTCGGCAAGCTCCAGCGTGTGGATGACGGTTAGTGGAAGAGGGCCATTTGCCCCCTTCGGCTTGCAAGGGAGTCTCGAGCTGCTATGGGTGTTCATGGCGGTAACCACCCTGCCCGCGTTGTTGCTGGCTGCCTCCTTGAGCGAACGCCGTCACGCCGAGCAAGCCCTCCAGCACGCATACGCTCAAATTTATCAGATAATCAACAACGCGCCGGGGGTGGCTATTCAGGGCTACGACTCCGCAGGACGGGTGCTGTTCTGGAACAAAGCCTCAGAAGACCTTTACGGCTTTACCGAACAACAGGCGCTGGGCAGACGCCTAGGTGAGTTTCTGCTATCTGAGCAGGACGCCAAAGAGTTCGAACAGATGGTTCAGCGCGTGGTGCAAACAGGACATCCCATGCCCCTGCGCGAGTGGGAGACACGAACCGCCTCGGGCGCTCCCCGCCATATCATTTCCTCCCTGTTTCCTGTATGGATTGAACGAGACAAGGTACAGGTCGTTTGCATGGATGTGGACATCACCGAACGCAAACGACTCGAAGCGGAACTCTTCCGGGCGCAGAGACTGGACAGCATCGGTCGCCTGGCGGGCGGCATCGCTCACGACTTCAATAACTTGCTCACCGCTATCATGAGCTATGCCGAGATAGCCCTGACGCGGCTACCGGAAGCACACCCTGCTGCCGAAGACATCGGGCGCATACTGGATGCCTCACAACGCGCCTCTGAACTGGTCAGGCATCTGCTGGCGTTCGCCAGAAGACAAACGCTAACGCCCCAGGTCATCGACCTGAACCGCTTGCTGCTTAATGCGACGCCACTGCTCAACCGTTTGCTCGGTAAACAGGTGGAACTGAGAGTGAACACCGACCCTGCTCTGAAAAAGGTGAAAGCAGACCCTGCGCAAATAGAACAGATTATCCTGAAT
>CALJAP010000215.1 GCA_938027655.1 uncultured bacterium
ATCATCGTCTTCTCACAGGCGGAGGGAACGCTCTCGGTAGACCGCTCGCACTCCAGCCGGTATGAGGAGGTCGCACGCGATGTGCGCTCCGCGCCGTTTTCGCTGAAGGAGGGCGAGCCGTTGCGCCTGCGCGTGTTTGTGGACCGCTCGGTGCTGGAGGTGTACGCCAACGGGCATACCTGTCTCACTAGCCGAATCTATCCGCAGGGTGCAGGAGGCTGCCAGCCTCGTCTTTTTGCCGAAGAGGGAACCGCAAGGCTGGTGCGAATAGAGGGGTGGACGTTAGACGCTATCTGGTGAGGAGACGATGTGAAAACGGGCATCCCCTGGCGAGCCATCCTGATTGGGCTCCTGCTGCTGCCGATTAACGCCTTCTGGCTCGTGCAGATGGAGATGTCGTCGGGAGGTCCCGCGCTTGGTACATGGGCGCTGGGACCCTATCCCACCACCTTCTCGCTGTTTGCCAACGTCATCTGTTTCACGGTGCTGCTTATCCTGTTCAACCTGCTGGCAAGACGGTGGCGTCCGCAGTGGGTGCTGTCTCAGGCAGAGGTGCTTATCATCTATTCCATGCTTGCCATCGGCACCAGTCTCACCAGCGTGGACTTCCTGGACGTACTGATACCCATGCTTGGGCATCCCACCCGCCACGCGACGCCGTACAACCGGTGGGAGACCCTCTTTATGCAGTACCTGCCCGATTGGTTCCTTGTACGTGATAAGGACGCGCTCACGGGCTGGTATACGGGCATGACGCATCCGTACGTCTGGTGGCGGCTACGCGCGTGGCTACTTCCCCTCGCAGCGTGGGGCGTCTTCATCCTGGTGCTGTTGTGGGTGATGCTGTGCTTGAACGTGCTGGTGCGCAAGCAGTGGACACAACACGAACGGCTGAGCTACCCCATCATTCTGCTCCCGTTGGAGATGACGGATGACCCCGTTCGCTTCTTTAGGCAGCCGCTGCTGTGGGCAGGGTTCGCCCTGTCGGGGGGCATCTGCATCGTGAACGGGCTGCACGTGCTGTATCCTTACCTGCCTTATATCCCCGTCAAGATGCGCGACATCAGCCCGATGTTTACCTCGCCCCCATGGAACGCCGTCGGCTGGACGCCCATCTCCTTTTACCCGTTCGCCATCGGGTTGGGTTTCCTGATGCCCGCCGACCTGCTGTTTTCCAGCTGGTTCTTCTATCTCTTTTTCAAGGCACAGCGCATCCTCAGTGCCGCTTTTGGCTGGTCATACGAGCGCCCGAACTTCCCCTACGTCAACGAGCAATGCTTCGGCGGCTATATGGGTGTGGCAATGCTGGCGATATGGGGCACCCGCAAGCACCTGGCGCAATTCCTGCGCGCGGTGTGGCGTGCCGACCCTGCCCAGTGGGCGGATGAGCCGTTTAGCCCGCGCGTAGCATTCATCGGACTGATACTGGGGTTCCTGTTTCTGGTCGCCTTCTTCTGGCTGTCGGGGTTGACGTTGTGGGTGAGCACAGTCGCCTTCTTCATCTACTTCGCTATCGCGATTGCCTGCACACGCATGAGAGCGGAGCTCGGACCGCCCGCACACGACCTGCACAACGGCGGACCCGATTACATCCTTACCGCCGCGCTGGGCACGCGCTTCTTCTCCGACCGCGACCTGACCATCCTCACCTACTTCTACGGTTTCAACCGCGCCTATCGCAGTCTGGCAATGCCCGTCCAGCTGGAGGCGTTCAAGATGGGCGAGCGCAAGGCAATTCCCGCACGCGGTATCGCCGTCGCGTTAGTGGTAGCATCGGTGGCAGGGTTATTATCGGGCTACTGGGCGCTGTATCACTTCGGCTACACGCGCGGCGTGGAAGAGCGCATGGCGCTACACCTCAGCTACTTCGGCTGGGAGGCGTTTAACCGCCTGAGCAGTTGGCTGCAGAACCCACGCGACACCGACATCCCTGCAGTGACCGCCATCGGCATAGGGTGGGGCACTGTGCTGGGGTTGCAAACCTTACGGATGCGCTTTTCGTGGTGGCCGCTTCACCCCATCGGCTTACCCATCTCAGGCAGCTGGACAATGAACACCATCTGGCTCCCGATGATGATTAGCTGGGCGGTGAAGGTCGCGGTGTTGCGCTATGGTGGATTACGCATCTACCGCCGCGCCCTTGCTTTCTTCTTCGGCTTGATTCTGGGAGACTTCCTGATAGGCTGCTTGTGGCCCATCATCGGCTGGTGGCTGAAGGTGAACACGTACAGCTTTAGCCAGTGAGCGGTTTCCCGTTGGGGAGAGAAGAGGCAGTACCGCCAGCTCTTTGTCTTTTGCCTCGACCATAATATCGGCGTCTGCGCCATCCAGAGCATCCAGCAGCTCCTGAAGGTCTTCCGGGCAGATGAGACCGGCGTGTGCTCCTGCACGCTTGCTCTCGTCCTGCGAGGAGAGGTGCAGTTTCGGACGCTTGCCGTGCCATGTGGCGATGCCCAGTGCAACCGCCTGCTTTAAGGTCAAACCGTCCGGATTGAGTCTGTGGTGCAGGTTGTCCACAATCACAGGCACCCCGAGCCGCTCTGCTACAGGGGCGACCTGGCGCACGCTCCACAGCCGCTCGTCGTGTTCGAGTGCCAGCCATCGCAGAAGCTGCTCTTCCCCCTGCAGGTGCTGGACAATGCGCCGGGCGGTGGCATCGTGCCCCTCGTACACTCCTCCGAGATGGACGATAAGTACGCTGTCAGGCAAGCCTAACGCATCCAGCACCGTTGCCGAGTAGCGCAGTTCCGCCAACGAACGCTCCACGACATCCGCGTGCGGACTGCCTACGTTCACGTACTGACCCGGATGCATGGAGAGGCGTAGCCTGTGGCGTCGGGCGAACTCCCCTACCTTCTGCAGGCATTCGCCATGCGCCTTGTACCAGTCGTACGGAAAACTGGGATGTGAGGCAAAGGGCACTAGGTGCTGTCCGATGCGGAAGAGGGCTATCCCCTGCTGGACGTTCCACTCCAGCATCCGCCACAGGTGCTGCAGGTTCTGCGCGAACTTTTCGCGGATACGCGCCTCCGTTGCATTGCGCAGCTGCAGAGTATGGTTCGTGGAGGCGTCCAGCGTGACGTTTTCGCAGGGATAGCCCCACCGTATCATGGCCATAGTTGATGGTTGATGTGCTGCATCACCAACAGGTTGGGCGTGACGGGCGCAGGCGTCTGCAACAGATACACAATCGCCTGTGCTACATCTTCGGGCTGGAGCAGCATGTCCGCGCGCGGCTTGCCGGGGATACCCTCCCAGAAGGGGCTGTCTACGCCCGAGGGACAGAGTACACTTACCCGCACGTTTTGCCGGCGCAGCTCATGCGACAACGACTGGCACATGCCCACCACCGCATACTTACTCGCGCTGTAGATGCTTGCGTTCGCCAGCGGCTTAATGCCCAGTATGCCAGCAATTGCCACAATGTGTCCGCCACCTGCATTAGCCAGATGGGGCAGGGCGGTCTGCGTGATATGGTATAAACCTTTGACATTGGTGTCAAACAGGCGGTCGTAGGTCTCTTCATCGGTGTCGACGAAAGCCCCCAAGTGCCCAACGCCCGCACAGTGTATCACCGCATCCAGACCACCAAACTGCAGCACCACCCGCTCCACAAACCGCTGACAGTCCTGACGACGACGCACGTCCGCCTGCATCGCCAGTAGCAAGTCACCAGAGGGGTCTAGGGCAGTCGTGCGCTCAATCCCCTCTGCGGAAAGCCCACACGCACCCACGTAGGCTCCTTGCTGTATCAGCAGCTTCACCGTCGCTAAGCCGATTCCGCTAGTGCCACCTGTAACCAGCACCACCTTTTCAGAAAGGGTATTCATACCGAACCTCCTCGACGATAGTGCCATAGGTCAAAAAGGGTCAGAAATCCACCCTGCACAATAATACCCAATCCGAAACCTTGCAGCAGAGGTATGCTACCCCACACAACCATGCCAATCCCCACAGCCACATAGCCGACATCTAGAAAGGTGTTTAACTTCAGCAAGCGCAGCAAGTGCAAGCGTTCGTGCTCTTCGTTTGCTATACCCACACGGATTTTCTTGGTTACGCCATACAGACCAAAGCTCGCAATAACTAGGTTGACCAGACTCCATGCCGCATTCATGCCCCAGAAAGCCGACCAAAATGACCCAGAACGAGATATGGCAAGCACAACACCACCCGTGAACAGGTTCAGCAGTGACCATACTGAGAGCTGGAATAACATCTTTTGCTGATAGATTAAGATGTTCGGAGTGCTCATCGTTGTTGCGAATAACGGTGCAGGAGGCGATTACCTCCCACACCGCTAGCATGAATTAGTAACCCTTCTGTGCGGATTTCTGCTTCGGGGGAAGGATTACCGTGTCGATGACGTGAATCACGCCATTCGTACACTGGATATCCGCCTTCACCACAGTAGCCTTGTTGATGCGCACCTTGCCCTTGGACGTAGAGATGCGAATCTCGCTACCCTGCAAAGTCTTTGCCTTCTTCAACTTCACGACCTGGTCAGAGGTTACCCGTCCGCTCACCACGTGGTAGAGCAGCACCTGCTTTAGCGCTTCCTTATCCTTCAGCAGGGCATCGACGGTTGACTTGGGCAGCTTGGCGAAAGCCTCGTCGGTGGGGGCGAATACGGTGAACGGTCCCTCACCACGTAGGGCATCCACTAAATCTGCCTCCTGCACCAATTTCACCAGCGTGCTGAAGTTACCCGCCCCAATGGCGGTATCCACGATGTCCTTCTCCGCAGCATGAGCTGCCGAAGCAACGAGCCAGCTAAATGCCAGCGCTATGGCACCTGCTACGTGTAAACGACGCCACAAACCCATTCTTTCCTCCTCCCAGTGGTTTGTAGGATATTTAGCCACGATATACGTACGTGACCATACCCAATTACGCATAGTCGCTGAAAGGAGTTCCCGAACAGAACCTCTCTGTGCAAAAAAACACAGGTTTCGGAGGAATCATGCTCTTGTAGGGCGTGTTTGCGTGTAGCACCCAGTTTGGGGTACAACACCAACAGTCACATTCTACGGGCGAAGGTGATTGCTGTGCGTCTGTTCTTTATCCCGTCTGAACACCGCCCGGATGACTTTGCTCCTCTGTTACAATGTCCCCACTGTCCATCGACTAACTTGATACTGTTTGCACGTGCACCACGTCCTCCACGAGACATCCATCACCGATGGGCGGGGACTCGCATCGCCTGAAGCAGCAGACAGAACCGGTGGCAGAGACGGTAGAGGTAGAAATGGAAATTGTCGACGACGCGGGTGACCCTTCCTCAGCTTGAGGTATACGTTCCGTTTATGCTATGCTCTTCTTAGCCTGTTAGCTGGGCAGATTCTCATCCATCTATTATGGACACGGCGACAACCATCCATCATCTGATAACACAGGGAACGCAGAGCCTGCAGCGGGCGGGGGTGGATACCCCTCGTCTGGATGCGGAGCTACTGCTGGCAGACCTGCTGGGCGTGGGGCGAGCCTACCTCTACGCGCACCCAGAGGAAGAGGTCGAAGCAGGCATCCTGCAGGAATGGCAGCACCGCCTGAAGCGTAGGATGCGTCGCGAACCGTTGGCATACATTCTGGGCAAAGCAGAGTTCTACGGACTAGAGTTCACCGTGACCCCGGACGTGCTGGTTCCCCGTCCCGAAACGGAGGTGCTGGTGGAGGCGGTTCTTGCCAAGCAGCCTGCGACGGTGGCAGACATCGGCACGGGAAGCGGGTGCATTGCGATAGCGATTGCGGTGAATCTGCCGCAGGCGCGGGTCTGGGCGACCGACATCAGCGAAGCCGCTCTCCGTGTGGCTCGCGAAAACGCCGGACGACATGGGGTAGCGAACCGGATCCACATCCTGCAAGGCGACCTGCTGCAACCGCTGGCAGGGTTGCGCTTCGACGTGATTGCCTCTAACCCTCCATACGTGGCGGAGAGTGAACGGCTCTCACTTCAGCCCGAGGTGCGCGAATGGGAGCCACCACATGCGCTCTTTACGGGCAACGACCCCTTGCATTTTCATCGCCATCTGGCAGCGGAAGCGCATTTCCACCTGTATGAGGGCGGATGGCTGATGATGGAGGTGGGATTGGGGCAGGCAGAAGCCGTAGCGACTCTTCTAGAAGAAGCAGGGTATCGGCAGGTGCGTGTTCTGAATGACCTCGCGGGCATCGGGCGCGTGGTGGAGGGGAGATACAAGAACACATCCAGCGTCTAAGACCACGAAGCAGCACCCGCTTTCACACCCGAACACACCACTAACCCATACCAGCCAAAAGCTGTTCTCTCTGCTCCTCAGGCACAGCGCCAAGCGCTGACCATGCCAGACTCAGACCCTGCTTGTATGGGCGTGCAAGCTCGGTTCTTTTAGCCGCAGCAACCAGCGCCTGCTTGTGGGCCACAACGTAACGGATTGTTCCCCCCTTCTGAAGACCGGCTAATCCAGATGTTTCCAAAAAACTGCACCACCTTCTTGCTGCCACATTTCGGGCAGACAACGTTCAGCCCCTTTTCCTTTTCCGATATGGTTGCCTTTACCTCTATTTTTTCTGCGCACTCTGTGCAGACATATTCGTAGACTGGCATCTGACATCACCCCCCTGATTGGTTCATCTTCTCCTTGATTGCTGAAACAGCCTGCTGTGGTTCGGGCATTCCCAACGAAACAATTTCATCGTTAAGGGCGATAATCGGCAATGCCATTGGCCCTAGCGAACGAAGGAGCCTTACTATTTGCAGATAATCCCTCATCTCTTTTCCCTCTGTCACGTTGATTACGTCGACGTTTAGTGCTAACTCCTTCTGGATAGAGTCTTTGAGCACTTGTATCTCCTCCTCTGTCTGCCCGATAGGACCGCAGCAGGAAGACTGCGGTCCACAGGGGAACTGTTGTGGCATCATGAATATCCGAACGGTGTTGTTGGTATTGTGCATCGTTACACCTCCTTTTCATCTTACGCTTCGGTACTACCAGCTCGGTGAACAGTCATAATAAATTATACACATATCCCGCGATGACACAACCAATAAAGCTTAAACCAACATACAGAATGAGTACTTTTGGCTTAAAAACTCCAGAAAGCATCGCTACAGACGGCAAGGAAAGTCCTGGCCCTCCAAGTAAGTATGCTAAGGTTGCCCCGCCGCCCATCCCTTTATGGATTAGCGCAAGAGCGGTCGGCACCTCAACATAAGTGCAAACATACGCGAAAACCGCAATAAAAGCACTGACCAATACGGAGTTTAAACTCTTCCCACCTACAAGGTTTACAATAACATCGGTGGGCAGGACTACCTTAATTGCTCCAGCGATAATCACTGCAAGAACAAGGTAATAATTCAGTTGAAGGAATAAATCCCAGGAGGTCTGAAGAAGTTTAGTCAATCTTTCCCTCAAACTTACTCTGGTATCTCCAGTTGGAAGCACAAAACATGCGCCTTTCACGTCCACTTCCGCAGATGAAGTTGCTGGTAGAAACCATAATCCATCTTTATCGCGATCAAGAATGCCTGCTTCAGCCAGAAAATACAGTTTATTTTCCTCGCCCGGAGCAAGTTTTTCTGTGGGCAGTTTGCTTGGGTTTTTGGAAAGAGTCATTGCCACTTTGAAAGCAAATTGCTGAAGTTCTGGTGAGAGATTAGGTGTGATCGATACCTTTAGAAATCTTCTCAAAATCCTTTCTCTCTTCTGCCAGTATGAACACACGCCTCCAACACCCAATGCAATCAAGAAGGTGCCGAGAATCCTTCCAATGGCTAATTTCCAGCCCAAAACTCCTGCGGTCATGAACACAGCAGGGACGTTAAGCATCGGTGCAGCAATAAGAAATGCCATCGTGGGTCCAAGCGGTATACCGGCTTGAATCATACCGGCAAGAACAGGAACTATTCCACAGGAACATATTGGAATAACAGCGCCAGCAACAGCTGCTAGAAACACGCTTCCCAATCCGCCATAACCCATTTTCTCTTTCACTTTCTCCCAGGGGACAAAAACAACCAGTCCTGCGGCAATGAGCATCCCAGCCACCCAGTACTGGAACAATTCAACCAGAACGCCTGCTCCCTTTATAAGAATAAACCAGAGGACTTGAGGAATATGCCAGGAAAGTGGTGTATCTATCTCGGTCAGCCTTGCTTCTTCACCGGTTACGCCCTTGGGTTGTAAAAGTCCGTATTTATAAAGAGCGACTATGGAAAGATTGTTGGCAGCCACATATATCAAAGCGGTAAGGTAGAGAATTATGATAATCGCAAGATAAAACGATTCCCTCTTAGATGGCTTTCGCAGCATGGCACGCTTCACCTCTTCGCTTCCACGAGTTTGCTACTTCCACACCGCATTATCCGCTTTTAGACCTGACGCCGTTGCTATTCTATCATAGCCTTCGGGTTATGTCAAGGAGCCGCGTCTCCGCCCCCTGCACGAACACAAATGTCACCAACCCTTCGCTGGCGGACGAGCCTCCCTCAAGCCGAGCACCTTGCTGCGGATATATAATCTGCCGGAGCAGTTAGGGCA
>CALJAP010000216.1 GCA_938027655.1 uncultured bacterium
ACGCGGAGATTGTTGCCCGTCGTTTCCTCACCCCACTGCGCAAACGCTGGCACCGTCCATGCCGTCAGCACCACTGCCGCCGCGAACGCGAACCACAGTCGTTTCATACTGAAACACCTCCCTCGTAAAGTGAACAGGTTGTTTGTATTATAGCCTTTTCGCGCAGAGATTGCAATACTCCTGCGCTCTGGCTAACTATAGGACGTTATAGATGCCCCAGTAGTTTCGCCGTTTTCTCCTCTAAGACCACAATTGCCTCACGCATCGCCACCTCGCGCGAGACGCCTTCGCAAACCAGCGTTTCACATGCCAGCACACCGTACCGTTTCAGCATGGCGGGTTCGCCCTGAAGGCTTCCGCATATCACCGCAACCGGTACACCCTGCTTTTTCGCCGCCTGCAGCACCCGCATCAGCAGTTTGCCGTGCAGTGTGGTGGCGTCCACCTGTCCCTCGCCCGTCAGCACCAGGTCGGCTCCACGCAGAGCATCGTGGAAGTCAACCGCTTGCATCACAAAGTCCGCTCCTGAGACCAGTTGCGCCTGCGGAAAATGCGCCAGCAGACCGAACGCCAGTCCCCCCGCCGCACCTGCGCCCAGTACTCGTGAAATCTTTCTGCCTGTCGCTCGATGCACTGCCACTGCCCAGCGGCGCATGGCACGCTCCAGCTCGGGTAACATCTGTGGCGTCGCCCCCTTCTGAGGAGCGAAGACGGCAGTGGCTCCTCGCTTGCCCAGCAGGGGATTGCGCACGTCCGCCGCCAGTACGACATTCACGCGCCCATCGGCAGGAGGGGCAGGGATAACACGATGCAGATGAATTAGCCCGGCGTTGCCCGGAGGTATCGGTTGACCATGCCTGTCCAGCAATTGCCAGCCCAGCGCCGCCAGTGCGCCCGCTCCGCCGTCGTTGGTCGCGCTGCCTCCCAGACCGACCAACAGCCGAGGCACCCCCTGCGTCAGCAGATGGCAAATCATCTCGCCGACGCCAAGTGTGGTGGTCACACGCGGGTCGCGTTCCTCAGGGCGCAGCTGTGCTAGCCCACAAATTTGCGCCATCTCGACGAAGCCGGTTTCGCCGTCCGCGCCGATGCCGTATGGAGCCAGTCGCTCTCGCCCCAGCGCATCGGAGATGGTGTGGTAGCGCAGCGTGCACACCCCGGCTTGCGCCAAACACTGCAACATGCCATCACCACCATCCGCCAGCGGCAACAGGAGCACCTCCGCATCGGGCAAAACACGACGCGCCCCACGTTCCATCGCCTGAGCCGCTTCCACCGGCGTCAGACTGCCTTTGAAGGCGGTAGGGGCGATGATTATTCTTCGAATGGTTCGCATCGGTACAGCACCCAGCGACCGTCCTCGCGTTGCCGCAGGGCGCGACAGGGCAGGTCGGGTGCAAGGGTGTTGCGCTTCTCCGTCAGAATGTATCCTCCCTTTGCACCCTGCAGCACGCGGCGCAGTTCCTCCGCAGTGCCCGGCTCGGATATCTGGGTCGGATGCCCCATGATGAAGCGCAGGCTGGGTCGGCTCGGCTCGAAGGCGTAGATGGCTACCGACTCACCCTGTTCCAGAGCGGGGATAAGCGAACGCGCTAGGCGATGGAGGGGCTCGATATCGTAGGCGTTCCAGCGCGGTAGACCGTCGTGTCCCACCAGAAAGGCAAACAGCAACCCGAACAGTATCGCCGCTCCCACCACTCGCGGCGTGGAAGACCACCGGGCGAACAATACCACCACGCTCAGCAAGAAAAGCGCTCCCAGCATCAGGGCGAAGGGCGCCATGTGCGCAACCGCCTGCACCACGTCCGTCGGTACACTTCTGCCCATCAGCTCCGCACCGGGCTGACCGCGCCATTGCCAGCCGAGAGCTCCTGCCAGCGCAAAAAACGCGCTCAGAATCAGCCCCGTGAAGCCCATCAGTGCTGCCTCGCCCGCACGTAAGCCGTTTTTCACCGTCCACAGCGAGCGAAGCCTTACCGCCGCCAGCAGACATAACGGGGGCAGGGCAGGCAGCACATAGCCCGGCAGTTTGGACCTGCTCAGCGAGAAGAAGACCACCACCACCGCCGCCCAGAACGTCCACATTGCCCACGCACAACAGAGCTTTTCCCGTTCACACTTCCAGCCGCTCATTGCCTGCCAGCCGATAATCGGCACAAACGCGCTCCAGGGGTACATGCCCACCAGCAGCAGAGGAACGTAGAACCAGAAGGGGGCAACATGCCCGAAGTCTTTGCCCAGAAACCGCTGGATGTGGTGATGGACGATATATTCGCGCACGAACAGGTCGCCTACCACACGCCAAACTGCCACGTGCCAGGGCAGCACAATCAGCAGGTAGACGCCGAACGCAGGTAACCAGGGAATACGTTTCCACTCCGCCCAATCGCGTCGGAGCAAAATCCACAGCACCAGCGCGCTACCCGGCAACAGTAGCCCAATCAAGCCTTTGGTCATCGTTGCCAGTCCTGCGCCAGCTGCCATGAGCAGGTACCACCGGCGGTCGCCGGTGTAGCCTTCGATCCAGCCGACCATTGCCAGAGTCAACCACAGTGTGAGCAGGCTGTCCATAATCGCCTGACGCGCCAGTCCCATCGTGAGCGGGCAGAGTGGATAGATAACCAGCGCGAGCCAGCCGACGCGCTCCAGTTCACGCCGTTTCGCCCACTGCCATATCAGCCATGCGGTCAGCACCGCTGCGCCTGCAGATGGCAACCGCGCAGCCAGAGGCGTGAACCCCAGAAACTTCATGCATAGCGCCTGCATCCAGTAGGTGAGGGGTGGTTTATCGAAAAAGACTCCCGTCCCAACGCGAGGTATCAGCCAATCGCCTGATTCCACCATCTGGCGCGCCGCAGTGGCGTAAAGTCCCTCGTCCAGGTCGAATAACCCAGCCGCACTCAATCCGAAGAAACAGCCCATGCCGAGCGCAATAACCGGCAAGGCGACGGGTAAAACCGCTATCAGGGGGGATGTTCGCGAACGTGTATCCATCTCGACAGGAGCGTTTCTGCGCCGACGTGGTGGATTCCTGTTGGCGCGTCGATGTATACTGAGTATGTCTCGGTGAGGTGATGATGCATGGCAACCGTTGTTCCATCCCGACGCATTCGGCTGACCCGGCAGGAGTTTGAGCAGCTGCCTCAGGGTCCGCCATACTACGACTATATCGGCGGAGAGGCTATCGAGGTGAACCGACCCTCAGGACGCCACCAGCAGCTGGTCGTGTGGCTGGCTGCCTCGTTGTGGCAGTTTGTGCGCAGTAAAGGCTTAGGCGAGGTATGGGCTGATATTAACGTGGAGCTGCCTACAGGAGATGTGCTCAGCCCGAATGTGGTGTACCTAAAAACCGATCATCTGCAGCGATATGATGAGGCGAGAGGTTACATCGTTGGTACGCCAGACTTGGTGGTGGAGGTTCTTTCGCCAAGCACCGCAGTCTATGACAGGGTAGACACATTCGATGCCTACCGGCGGGCGGGGGTGCCCTGGGTATGGCTTGTTGACCAGGATACTCTGGTTGTTGAGGAGTATCAGTGGACGCCTGAGGGCTACCTGTGCGTAGAAACGGTGGGCGGACACGCAATCTTCCAGCCTCGCCTGTTCACCCAGTGGCAGGTTCGTCTGGAAGAGGTGTTTACTCAGAGCGGGGAAGGATAGCAGAAGACCTTGGTAACTCTTACCCTCCAGATGGAAGACACAAATCGAACTGGCGAAGGTTTGGTATGTCGATGTATACTTGATGGTGCCCGGGAAACGACCGATTTGCAGAGGCGCTTCACTGGGTTGAAGGAGGCTAGCAGATGCAGACTCGCAGTTTCGCTGCGGTCCTATACAAAGAGGGTAACCTTTATGTGGCGGAGTGCCCTGAGGTGGGGACGGTGAGCCAGGGGTACACCGTTGAGGAGGCTCTTGAGAATCTGCGGGAAGCCACCGAGTTGTACCTAGAGGAGTTTCCACTTCCCAATACTTCCAAGCCGCTGATAACTACCTTTGAGGTAGCAGTTCATGCCTGAACTACCCATACTATCTGGGGGCGAAGTGATTCAGGCTTTGCGAAAACTGGGGTTCGCACGTGTGCGTCAGCGTGGCAGCCACGTTGTTCTAAAGAAGCAAACTCCAACGGGGGAGGTAGGCTGTGTTGTTCCCCTACACAAGGAGTTGGCTGTGGGTACTTTGCGTGGTATCCTGCGACAGGCGCAAGTCGATGTAGACGAGTTTCTGCGGTGCTTAGGAGATTGAGTAAACATTGCCAGGTGCTCTTCCGCCGTAAGTGGCGCATCTCGGCAAGCAGGGCGCCCGAAGGCGCCCTGCGCTTTATATCAGACTTTTGACCGCCTCCAGCGCGGCGTCGTAGTTCGGGTGGCTGGCGATTTCCGGCACGTACTCCACATAGCGGATAATCCCGTCGCGGTCTATGACGAAAATCGCTCGCGACTCCAGCCTCAACTCCTTCACCAGCGTGCCGTATGCCTGTGCGAAGGAGGCATCGCGGTGGTCGGAAAGCACTTTCACGCGGTCGATGTTCTCCGCCCCGCAGAAACGAGCCTGCGCAAAGGGCAGGTCCATGCTCACCGTCAGAATAGCCACATCTTCGGGCAGTTTCGCCGCCTCCTCATTGAACCGCTTGGTCTGCGCCGAGCAGATACCGGTGTCCAGGGAGGGCACAACGCTGAGCAAAACCACCTTGCCCGCATAGTCTTTCAGCGAAGCGGGCTGTAGCGACTGGTCTATGATGGTGAAATCGGGCGCCTTGTCACCCGGTTTCAATTCCGGTCCGACAAGCGTCATCGGCTGTCCTTTGAACGTCACCGCCCCAGGGCGTTCCATTGACATCTCCTTTGCTCCTTTCCGGGTTTGTGGGTTTTGAGCTACCTCAGTATAGCACGTGGAAGAATGCTTAATCAAGATAATGAACATCCATTCACCTACCGCGCGGGCGATGGGAACTCCGGCGGTGCTTCCCGCGCCAATTTCATCAGCACCTCCACCGCCTTCTCCAGCTGGCGGTCGCGTCCGGCGGCGAGGTCTTCGGGCATGTCTTCCAATACGTAGTCGGGTATCGCGCCGTTGTGTTCCATGTTCACACCCTTGTCGATGGTAAACCAGCCCCGCCCCGGCGTGGCAACGGAGCTGCCATCAATCAGCGAACGCCTTCCCGTGCTGATGACCCCACCGGCGGTAGGCATCCCAATCACCGGACCCCGCTTCAGCGTCTTGATGGCGTGGGTAAAGATTTCGGCGTTACTGAAGCTGCGCTCGTTGCACAGCACGGCGATGGGCTTCGTCCATACGTACAGCGGCAGGCGGTCCTGCGGATAGCCCGGTTCGCCACCACGCGAGAGGGTGTAGGCATGTCGTCTCGCCATCAGAATCGCCAGCAGGTAATCGGTGGTCCAACCGCCTCCGTTGAAGCGCACGTCGATCAACAGCCCTTTCTTGCCGTATGCCACTGCGTGCAGCTGGCGGATGAACTCATAGACGTTCAGTTCACCCATGCCCTGAATGTGCACATAGCCCAGCTCGCCGCCCGATTGCTGCTCCACCCACTGACGGTTGCTTTTGACCCAGTGCTCGTAGCGGGCGCGACGGAAGTCCGAGAGGGAGATAGGACGTAGAGTGACAGTGCGCTCTTTACCATCCGCAGAGCGCACCAGCAGCTCCGTCTTCTCGCCGACGGTTCCGTTCAGCAGTTGCCAGACATTCGTGGTTGGAGTGATGCGCTTGCCGTTGATTGCCAGCACGCGCTCGCCCGGTTTGAGGTTCACTCCGGTGCGCGATGCGGGCGTGTTCGGGATGACCGACTCGACGGTCAATCCATCGCCTTCGCGCGTGTTTGCCCACACGACGCCCAACATACCCGTCTCTGTCGATTCGGGATTCGTCGTCTGGCGGGGTGTAAAGCCAAGGTGCGACGAGTTCAGCTCGCCCAACATCATGTAGATAACCGCTGTGAAGTCACGCTCCTCGCTCACCCACGGCAGATAGGTGCGGTATTTCCCTCGCATCGCCGCCCAATCCGTGCCGTGGAACTGTTCGTCGTAGAATACCTGATTGAGGGTACGCCACACCGCGTCGTAGATATATTCCCGTTCAGCGGCGAGGTCTACCCGCATTTGTGCGTTGAAGTCGGTGGTCTGCACGTTGCCACCTGCAGCGGCGATGCGCGAGATGCGCCCCCGACTCAGGAAGGTGAGGCTATTGCCGTCAGTGCTCCAGCGGATGTCGCTCGGGGACGCACCGCCGGTAGTGAGCCGCTTCTCGTCGCTGCCATCCCAGCCGATGAGGTACAGGTCACTCTGACCCTGATAGCTCGTGCGAAAGGCAATCTTCTTGCCGTCGGGCGAGAGGGCTATCTCCTGGACACCTCCCGCGTAGCGCGTTACCTGTCGTACGCGGTCGTGAATATCATCAAAATCTATCTGTACCGGTTCCTTCTCCTTGCCATCCTTCGGTTTCTCCTCGGGCTTTTTGGGGGCGTCGTAGCGGGCGTCCTCTTCATCCTGCCAGTCCGCCTTGCTCTTCTCGTCATCTGCCTTGCGCAGGAATACGTAGCAGATGTTGAAGTTGCGCCCGTCGCGCTGGGACAGGAACGCTAGCGCACGCCCATCCGCTGACCACGAGGGATTGATGTCGTTGTTCGGGTGGCGGCTGATGTTGACGCTTTTGCCGTCCTCGACGGAGAGGATGTAGATGTCGCTGTTGTACTCGTTGTCTTCCATCTCGTACGCGACCCAGCGGCTGTCCGGCGACCAGACAAACCTTCCCAGATTCCAGTGGCGTAACAGCACGCGCTCCGTCTTCGTGTCCATGTCCAGCAGAATCAGGTCGCCGTTGCCGCGGCGGAAGGCAATCTTTTTGCCGTCTGGTGAGAAGGCGGGCGAGGTGTCGGGTAGAGGAGAGTTGGTCAGCCGTTCGGTCTTCAACTTCGTTGAACGACGCAGGCGAGGCTCTTCCGGGTCGTCGGAGGTGACCAGATACAGGCTCGTGGTGCCGCCGCGCTCGGAGGCGAACACCAGCGTTTTGCTGTCGGGCGACCAGGCGAGGTCGGATTCGGGTTCCACCGTTTCGGTGAGGCGACGGGCGGAGCCTCCTTCAGGGTAGCGGGTGACGAACACCTCTCCGCGCACCACAAACGCCACCTCCTTACCGTTGGGCGCGATGGCGAACTCGGACACGTCACCGCTGCGCACCTGCTGCCAGAACCCTTGTGGCTTGCGTACATCGGCGGCGGGCGCGGTGATGTTCAGGATACGTATCTCGCCTGAGGCGGGCGCAAGGGCGCAGATGTCCATCCCCTGTTCGTAGGCAATCAGGCTGCCGTTGCGGGCAACCTGTGGGAAGCGCACCCCGTCGCCTTTGTAACGGGTCAGCTGCTTGACCGCTTTACTCGCCACATCCATCGCCCACAGGTTGTAAGTGCCGTCGCGCTCGGAGAGGAAATAGAGCGTTTTGCCATCGGGTGACCACATCGGGAAGGTGTCGGAGGTGTCTGTTTGTGTTAGCCGGGTGAAGCGGTCGGCTTTCAGGTCGTGCAGCCAGATGTCGCCGGTCGCGCTTCCCCTGTAGCCCTTGCGCCACCAGCTGGAGTCACGCCGCACGAAAGCAACCCTTTCTCCCTCGGGCGAAAGGGCGGCAGGTGTGCCAGTGGCGTTATGCAGACGGTAGGGGGTTCCGCCGCTCAGGGGCGCAACATACACACAGGGCTCCGCGCCGTAGGGTTCCCAATCGCGTGTGGAATCGAAGAGCACCGCTTTGCCGTCGGGTGTCCAGCCGAGCGCGCGGTCTCGTCCCGACCAGTAGGTTAACCTCTGAATCGTTCCGTCGCGCAGGTTCAGCACAAATACATCATCGTTACCGTAGCGGTCGGAAGTAAAGGCAATCTTCGTTCCGTCCGGTGACCACACCGGAGCGAAATCGTAGCCTTCATGCACGGTCAACCGTTTCGCCTCTCCGCCTGCACTGCTCACCAGCCACAGGTCGCCCTGCCATGAGAAGGCGATTTGCTTGCCATCGGGCGATGGGGCAGGGTAGCGGGCAAAGCGGACAGCGGTTTGGGCAGGGCAACGGATTGCCAGAAGGACGATAACCGCGGCGAACGCGCTAAACCGAATCAGCGATTTCATTCTGTACCCCGAGAACCTCCGTAAACAGTATCATGTGCAAACTAACGGAGAATGAGCCTCGAAAAATTTGCCGGTGGACAAACCGCCAGCTTGCGACTACAGGAGCCAAAGCCCTCCTGTAGGGGCAACATCCTATTCATTCACCGTGTGCCACAGCCATACCTGCACAAAGAGAGAGGTGTAAATTGTCGAGGCTCTGCCCGCCTGCAGGTAATCTGCACAGCCTTGACGAACCCGCCCAATCTCCTGTATAACTATGCGGTAAGGCAAGGAGGTACACAGGATGCAGTTATCTCTCAACGGCACATGGAATCTTTTCTACTTTGAGCCCGGACAGGGTGTGCAAAAAGGGGCACACCGTGCGGATTTCACCGAGCGTGAGGCCATCGCGGTGGAGGTGCCCGGCGACGTACACACCGCACTGATTCGCGCGGGCATCTTGCCCGACCCTTACTACGACGAGAACCCCGAAGCCTGCGGCTGGGTGGAGGACTACGAGTGGTGGTATCGCACCCATTTCACCGTGCCCTCCGAGATGCAGGGCGAGCGGTTTGACCTCGTGTTTGACGGGCTAGACACCCTCGCCGACATCTACCTGAACGGCGAGAAGGTCGGCTCCGCTCAGAACATGTTCACACCCTATCGCTTTGACGTGACCGAACACCTGCGCCGCGGCGAGCAGAACACGCTGGCGATATGTTTCCACTCCGTCGTGCTGGAGGCGGAGAAAAAGGATGTCTCCCGCTACTGGGCAGCGTTCTACAAGCCGCGCGTTTGGGTGCGCAAAGCGCAGATGGGGTGGGGTTGGGACTGGGGACCCCGTTTCGTGACCGTCGGCGTGTGGCGTCCCGTTCGGCTGGAGGCGCATTCGGTGGCGCGTATCGCCCACCTGTTCGCCCATACCCTTCGCCTCACCGAGAACGGGGCGGAGGTACGCTTGAGCGCGGAGATAGAACGCATCGGCGAAGAGGGACGTCCGCTGGTGGTGAGCTTCTTTGTGCGGGACCATCGGCAGGATTGGGGGGCGAGCGCACCGGTTATCGACGGCAAGGCGGAGACCACCCTGTGGATAGATTCGCCCCAGCTGTGGTGGACGCACGACCTGGGCAAGCCGCACCTGTACACTGTGCAGGCGGAACTGCTGGACGGCACGAAAGCAGTACATGCCGATTCGGTGCGATTCGGCGTGCGCACCATCGAGGTAGACCAGTCGCCCGGTCTGGAACCAGACACCACGAACTTCACCTTTGTGCTCAACGGCGTGAAGCTCTTTGCGAAGGGGGCGGACTGGATTCCCGCCGATAACCTGATCGGCTCGATACCCGCCGAACGCTACCGCAAGCTGGTGCAGATGGCGCGCGACGCCAATATGAACATGCTGCGCGTGTGGGGCGGGGGAATCTACGAATCGCCCGAGTTTTACAACGCCTGCGACGAGATGGGCGTGCTAGTGTGGCAGGATTTCATGTTCAGCTGCGCCGCCTACCCCGACGATGATGAGGGTTTCGTCAAGGAGGTGCAGCGCGAAGCGGAGGTGGTGGTCAAGCAGCTGCGCAACCACCCGTGTATCGCCCTCTGGTGCGGCAATAATGAGAACCAGTGGATTGACAGCATGATTCACTGGAACGAGCCGGATTTTCCCTTCTTCGGCAAGCGCATCTACGATGAGGTGCTCCCGCAGGTGTGTGCACAACACGACCCCTCGCGTCCTTACTGGCACGGTAGCCCCTGGGGCGGCGACGACGCCAACAGCGACAAGGCAGGTGACAAGCACAACTGGCAGGTGTGGGCTGGCATGATTTACCCGCGCACCAGCCGCGAGGAGCCTCGCTCGAATCCCACCCCGGAGGGCGTTTCCTACCGTCACTACGCGCACGACAAAGGACGATTTATCAGCGAGTTCGGTATGCACGGCGCACCTGCCCTGCGTACCCTGCAGCGCAATATCCCGCCCGAGCAGTTCTTTTACGACAGTGAGGGCTTTCTCTACCGCATCAAAGACCCTGACACCTCGCGCAAGGAGCGGATGTTCGAGGCGCATGTGTGGCAGCCAAAGGACATTCAGGAGTTTGTGCTGTTGTCGCAGCTCGTGCAGGCGGAAGGGCTGAAGTTCGGCATCGAGCACTACCGCCGACGCAAGTTTGAGTGCAGCGGCGCCCTCTTTTGGCAGCTGAACGACTGCTGGCCCGGCATCTCGTGGAGCGTGATAGACTACTATCTGAACCCTAAAGGAGCGTACCATTACGTCGCCCGTGCCTTCGCTCCGCTCCTGTACACCTTCCGTCAGGAGGAAGATGGCTCGGTGACCCTGTGGGGCGTGAACGACTGGCTACATAAAGCCTGTAGCGTACTGCGTATCCGCCGATTGCATCTGGACGGACGTGTGCTGGAAGAACGGGATCATGTGGCGCACGTAGCCGCGAACAGCAGCCAGCAATTGCTGCACCTTGCGCCAGCGGCAGACCCCACAGGCGAGTTTCTGGTGGTGCAAGTCAGGCGTGGTCATTATGCACCTGACAATGTGCACTTCTTCGCCGAGTGGAAACACCTGAAGATGCCCAAAGCGACGGTGCAGGCAGTGTTCACGCCAAAAGGGCAGGAGGGCAGTTGCTGGGAATGCGAGCTGCGTTCCGATAAGGTTGCGCACTTCGTGCATCTGGTGTTCCCACAGGATGCGGTGCAGGTCAGCGATAACTACTTGTTCCTCCTGCCCGGCGAGCCGCGCACGGTCGAGTTCACCTGTGCCGAGCCTTGCGACCCCCGACAGGTGCAGGTATGGGGGTTCAACGTGGATAAGGTGGAGACAGAGGTGAGGGGGTAGCGGTTTGTCCCGCTTGTTTGGAGTTCGTACTGCGCCACAAACACCACTCAGGATGGCTTGTGGCGTTTGCGACTAAAGTCGCAGCCTTCCAAACGAAACCGTGCCGTCGCAGGGTTCCAAGGCAGCGCAGGCTGGCTTCGTCTGCAGGAGGACGGCTTTAGCCGCAAAGACACCTCCATCGGGCGAACTCGGCTCGGGGGGAGCCTCGCCTTACACGATACGTCCGCTACAAAACGTGCCTTATTTCTCGCCCGTACAGGTTGCCTGCAACGTGCCACCACGCTTGTGTCAGGTGGTAAGCCGCCTTCCATGCACTGCCTTTATGGGAGTGTGTCGGCTGACCGCTTTCGTCCAGCGTTTCGAAGTACTCGCCGTAGTCGGGGTCATGGAAGCGGTTCAGCACGGTGTAACAAACCTGCGCCAGTCGTTCGCGGTACTCTGCTTCTCCCGTCAGCCGCCACCAGAGAGACAATGCGCCCATCGCCTCGCCCTGCGTCCAGTAGATGAGATGTCGATCCACAGGTTCACCCACGGGCGTAACGGTCTGGATAAACGCCTCTTGTTCGTCGTCCCAGCCGTGTTGCAGGCAGAAGCGCAACAGCGTGTCGGCAAGGGGAGTGAACTGCTCTGTGTTCAACTGCAATCCGGCCACGCGCAGGAACCACGCCGCCTCCAGATTATGCCCGATGCTGACGTTACCGCCGGTGGCGTCCACGTTCTCGCTCCAGTCATTCAGAAACCACTCGCGGGCGCATCTGCCGTTCGGGTGAATGGCACGTGCGGCGACAGTCTGCGCCAGCTCGCGCAGGTGCTCTCTGGCAAAGGGTGACCCGCAGAACGCCGCGACCGCCGATGCCGTCTCCATGCTATGCAGTTGCGTGTCCAGCCGTTTGGTATCGTCCAGCGGGAACAGACAGCGGGTGAGCGACTGCACATAGCCGCCTCTGTTGGTATCCCACAGGTGCTCATGCATCCAGTGCAACCCTTCTTCCGCATCGTGCAGGAGGGCGTCGTCTTGCAGGGCGTGCCCGGCGTAGGCGAGGGCGTACACCGCAAAGGCGTGTCCATATGCCATCTTGCTGCCGTTGGTCAATTCGCCTTCGCGGGACACCGTCCAGAACCAGCCGCCGCACTTGGGGTCGTGCATCCTCTCCTGCAGGAAGCGCACGCCGTGTTCCACAAGGTGTTTCCACGCGCTGTCGCCGCTCCACAGGGTGGCAATAGCAAAAGCGTAGGTCATTCGCGCCTGCATCACCAGGAACTTCTGTCCGTCGCCATAGCGACTGCCGTCACGGTGGAGATGTGTCCAGAAGCCGCCGTGTTGATGGTCTACGGCGTGTTCCGCCCAGAATTGCAGGTTGCGCAGCACGTGCGCTTTGATCTCCCGTGCGGAAGGCAGGCTCAGCTCACTCATCGTCATAGCTCCACACGCTGGAGGTTTGGGTTGTCGCAGGCTCTGCGTCCCTCTTTTGCCATGTGTACCCAGTGGTTGTCTACCTTCACCCGCACCACATCGGCGGTGAAGTCGGTCATCGTGCCCTCCACCGAGCTGTTGGAGAAGAAGGACGAACCGACGCCATAGATGTCTACCGGCACGCCTTCCTCTTCGAATTGGCGGATGCGCTGCACGTTGAAGCCGCCTGTCGCCACGATTTTGATTTGCCTGCAGTACTCTGCGGCGCGCTCACGCCACTCAGCGGGCAGGCTCCACCCTTTCCATGCGTTATCCAGCGCGTCCCGCAAGGCACGAATCAGCGCGGGGCTGACTCCATACAGCGATGGATCATCAGGAAGATGCTGCAGACTGCGGTCGCGCAGTTCACCGCCCGTATCGGGGCGAACGCCGAACAGTTTATACCGTTGCGCCCCCTCGTGGTCGCCGGATTCCACCGCCTGCCGGTAGCGTTCAAAAAAGGCTCTGGCGACCTGCAGGGAGGTATTCACGCAGTCATTATGGAAATCCACCAGCGCGATGCGGGGCACGCCGGGCGGCAGGATGCGGGCAAACTGCAGCATCAGCTCGGTGGTATCGCCTAGGAAGCAGGCGATCATCGCGTGCGCCACCGTTCCGCCAGCCTGTCCGCCCCACAGCGAGGCTTGAGCGGGGGTAGAGACAAAAGGTAAGGTGTTCCCTCCGAAATCGTGGTTGTAACGCTGAACCCCTATATAATAGGCGTAGCCATCCATCGCCTGCGTGGCGGGCAAGTCGAAGCGAGCGGGGAAGAACAGCACCGGTTTGCCTCGCGCCGCCTTGACCAGGGTATAGGTATTGGTGGCGATTCGGCTGGCGCGGGTGAGCACGCCCAGCGTCGGCGTCTCCAGAATGGCGAAGTAGCGATAGCGTCCACGCACCTTCAGCACGGGCGTAACCTCCAGCGGGTTGCCGGCGTACGGAGCGAGGTCGCCGTCCTGCACCGCCAGAATCTCCAGTCGGTCGCCAGCGGGCAGGAAGGTGTCTCCCTGCCATTCGCCGCTGCACTGTTGCAAGATGGCTACCGCTGCGTCTACGCCGGCCACTACCGTGAACGGCTTGCGGCGGGGAAACCACTGCATCTCCACGACGGTATCCCCGGTGAGCAGGTGCTGGTAGTCCGTAATGCCCTGTGCCTCCAGCAGGGTGGAGTGCCCGCGAAACCGATAGCCTTCCCGCGCCAGTTGGGTGAGGATGGTCATGCCGTTCCAGAAGTAGCGGTCGGTATATTCGCCGCGCCGAATGCCCTCCCAATCCAGGTTCAGTTTGTCTGTAGGTATCCGCTTGCCGTCGAAGATGCTCATCTCTGTGTTCACCGTATATCTTTTACCACTTTCGCGCCGTGCATTGCCAGATGGTACAGGGCGATTTTGTGGCACAGGTCGCCGGGGTGGGGCAGGATGCCCAGCTCCTGCGCGAGGTCCGGAGCGATATCGTAGGTGTCCGTGCAATCGGCGGGCACGATGACCCCGCTCGGCAGGTTGTGTGCCAGCAGGTGCGTGTGCAGGTAGGTCGCCAGCAGGTAGACGCCCAAATCGGTTCCGCAACCGGTGACCACAAAGTGGGTGACCTGCGGGTTATCTATCAGCCAGGGCTCGAGGCTGGTAGCGATGGCGGGATGAAAGGAGTTCTTCACGAACACGGTGAACAGGTCGCGAAAGGGCAGGGAAGCAATCTCCGGCACCAACCGCGCCTCCGTCGTGCCGCGAACCGCGTGTGCGGGAAAATGGCGAAACTCCTCCGCGTCGTCGCTGTGGCTATCCACCACCAGCACAAAGTTCTGCACGCCCCACTCATGCGCCCGGATGAACAGGTTGCGCAAGCGAGGGAGCATCGCGCGGATGCGCACACTGGCGAGGCTGCCTTCATGCGCAAAAGCGTTGACCATATCCACCGCAAACAGGGCAACCGCCTCAGGAGAACCTGCCGGCGTGAGGATGTCCTCTTCCCACTGTGCTTCGGGGAGGTGGGTGAACCACTCATCTATGAAACGGAGAGCAGATGCTCCGTGAAGGGCGTGTTCCATCGCTTTTTGTTTTCTACTAATACTCCGCCGCTCGTTCTATCGCCCAGCCCTCTGGCTCAGAATATGTTATCTCAAGATATGAAGAGAGGTCAAGTAGTACTTTACCACCCGTTGGATGGTGAGCACAGCAGTTCCGCGTATCTGTTACTCCCAACGTCGCCGCAACAGCGACCAGTTGAGATGGTTCGCTATCGCTCAGCATGACAAAATAGGATGAAAAGCGTTGGTGCAATCTCCCCACCATTGAAACGGTGGGCTATGGTGAGGATAAACCTGTCTTCACAGGTGTTCCAATCCGCGCAGGCGGATTTTGCTCCCCTCATAGCCCACGATTTCAAGCGTGCTAATCGCCGATCTCCCCGAAACTCTGCACGAAGATACCGAAGTCGAAGAGCGTTACCTCGTTATCTCCGTCCAGGTCGCCCGAGATAAGGAAGAAATCTTCCACTACCGGCGTGGCGGGCGAGGAGGCGGTGACCGTCTTCGCGCGCACGAGGTACGGCGGACCGGTCACGATGCGCACATCGTGCTCCACATCGGGCGTCAACGGCAGGGTGAAAGCGCGGATGGTGCCTTCGCTCAGCGCTATAGGCTCCAGAGGCACAGTCAACGGATGCCCGTCGATCTGCACCTTGACCTCGCTCATATCCACTCCTGCGTTGTTGGACACCGTGCCGATGAAGTTGTAACTGCCGTACACGCTGAAGGAGAAGTTGCCCAGCGGACTTCCGCCAAACCAGTAGTTACCTGTGCCCTGCCGCCACACGTTGTCGCTGGTGCCGGTGAAGTAGCGTTCGTAATGGAAGCGGTTGCCCACATCATCCCAGAACGCTCCTGTGCCCAGCGGGTAGAGGGAAGGCAGGCTCTGCGCCAGTCCACCGTCGTTGCGCAAGCCCAGCGAGTTCGCGCCGTTGGCGATGAAGAAATCGGGGATGGCATTCGGTTGACCAGTAAACACCACCTGTACCAGCAGGTCGTGTGCATAGGGTTTGCCCGTGCCGTCAACGCCCGCATTGTACACCACGCCGCCGAGGTCTAGTATCCACAGGTAGACACCATCGGCGGGAATGGTTTCGGTGAAGGAGGCGATTAGCGGAAAGCCCGCTGGACCGTCGCCCACAAAGCCGGAGAGGCATCCGTACACCTGCACGCTCGCGCTAACGGTGCTGCCCGCTGCACCGCCGGCAGAGTACAGTATCGCCAGCGCGTCCAGCCGGGCAGGTCCCAGCAGGGGAATCTGCTCGCGGAACACTTCGCCACTGGCAGGACCAAACACATACACGGACGAGCCGTCGAAGGCGAGTTGCGAGTCGGATGTGGCGTCGTATAGGGTCAGGGTAGTTACTTGCTGCGAGGAGGCGGGCGTGAGAGAACTTCTCGCCGGGGTAACGAACCGCTTCACCGTGCCAAGCACCATCGGATGCATCGGACTGGGGCGCACAGGGCTGACCAGAGACTGAGCCCACGCGCCAGCCAGCGCCGTGCAGAACAGCAGAGTGCAAAGGGTCGCTTTCATGGTTTCTCTCCTTCCTGAGAAGATAAGTGTAGGTGTATCCTACCAGCAATGCGCCGATGTGTCAAGTATAAAGTTACTCAAACACTACTTAAGTAAAAAGCATCGCCAGATTGCGAACAAGGGCTAGCTGGCTCCTCTCCGACCAGGTTGGGCTACAGCGTTTCTCCTATATACGCACCCACCTGTCGCAAGAACTCGTCCAGGTCGCCGATATCCTCCCGGGCGACACGCAACACCTGACGGTCGTCAATCTGCCAGTAGCGATGCACCAGAAGGTTCCGAAACCGCGCCATCGCCTGCAGACGTTGGGCAAGCGTCTCATCGATAATACCTCGCTGATGCAACGAGGCGAAACACTCGGGATAGGCGGAAGGCGCTACTCCTCCAACACGCGCCATTAGGTGCGTGCAAATACTCGCCACGTCCTCTATTGCCTGAATAAGATGTAACTTCGCCGAGTCGATATAAAGCTCGTTGCTCCAGAACTGTTCGTCGGGCAACGCGGCGAGCTTTTGTATCTTCTCTATGTTCTGCCTCAACGACATCGCTCGAGCCTGAAGCACATGCAGGTCCGGCTTCATCTCCCGAGTGCCTCCTTCAACATCTGCCGGGCATGGTAATCGAAGTCCATAATCTCTAGCCAGAGTCTCTCCAGAAAGTTGCAACGCAGTTCCTCGTCACGGCTCAGCAACAGCTCCCCTGCGGTTGCGGTGAATTGCACTCCGCGCGGAGCCTGGTTGAGCACCAGCACGTCCACAGGCAAACCGACATGCTTCTCCAGCTCATCAGCCAGCCGGAAGGCATAACGAAGCCCCTCTTCCCCATCGACACTCCCCGCGCGCAGGTAAACCGCCACATCGATATCCTCGAAGGGCACATCTAGCAAAAAGGAGCCGTGCAGAGTGGCGAAAAGTATCTCGCCGTGAGGCTCCAGCGCCGTCCGGAGTCGCTCGCGAACCCGCTCCTTCTCCTCGTGTGAAAGGGTAAACCGATGCATCTCGTGCTCCTTCCTCATTCTACCGCCCGCGCCGTGCGACGTCAACCGGTGTTCACCCAGCGCTCCTTCAGGTATAATACCAGTACCCTGTGAGGAGCGGGCAAGATGATGAATCTTTTCGATACCCCAGCCCTCTCTGCCGAGCAGATTCTCTTCGGCTGGAGGGATACGCCGCGTCTGGTAGCGGTGGAGCTGACCGACACCGAAGCTGTCCTGCACCAGCGCACGCCCGATGGCGCGTGCACCAGCTGGCGCGAACCGTTCACCCCCTGGCTGCTGACCACCCAGCAATATACGGATATCGACGCGCAGTGGAAGCGGCTGGACGGCGACGGTTTCTGCTGGATGGCGCAATTCGCTTCGTGGGCGGAGTACCAAAGCGCACGGATGCGCCTGCGCGATATGCATGTGGACGTTATCGCCTTCGGCAGCCCCGAACGGCAGTTTCTGATGTGGTCGGGCTACACGCTGTTCAAAGGCATGAGCTTCGACGATGTACATCGGATGCAGGTGGATATCGAAACAGCCGGACTGAACCCGCAAGAACCCTCCAATCGGATATTGCTGATTGTTCTGCGCGATAATCGCGGCTGGAGCGAGGTGATAGAGGACGCAGACGAAGCGCAAATGCTCCACCGATTCGTGCAGCTGATGCGCGAACGCGACCCCGACGTTGTAGAGGGACATAACCTGTACGGTTTTGACCTGCCCTACCTGATAGAACGCGCCCGACGACATAACATCCCCCTTACGGTAGGGCGCAGTGGGCAGCTAATGACCATCGGTGGCGAGCGTAACCTGCCCATCGGCGCGATTAACCGCCCCTATCGCCCTGTGTACATCCCCGGAAGGCACGTCGTGGACACCTATTTCGCCGTACAGCGCTACGACTGGGCAAAGGGCGACCTGCAAAGCTACGGGCTGAAAGAGGTGGCTCGCGCCTACGGCATCGCCGATGAGGAGCGTGTGCTGATAGACCGCGCCGACCTGGGCGAGCAGTGGAGGGCTGACCCCCAAAAGGTGCGCCAGTACGCCCTGCAAGACGTGCAGGAAACCGCCCGGCTGGCGGAAATCGTGTTGCCCACCGAGTTCTACCAGACGCAAATGGTTCCCGATACCTACCAGCACGTCGCCACCGCCGGCAGCGGGGAGAAGATTAACGCCATTTTCGTGCGGGCATACCTGCACGCCAGTTATGCCATCCCCAAACCCCAACCTGCCCGCGACTACCCGGGCGGATACACGGAGGTGCGACGCACAGGGGTCATCCCACGTGTGGTGAAGGCGGACGTAGAGAGCCTCTACCCCAGCATTATGCTGGTGCACCGCATTGCCCCCGCCTCCGACCGGCTGGGCGTGTTTCTGCCCGCGCTGGAGGAGCTCACCCGTCGGCGTCTGGAGGCGAAGGCGGAACTGCGCCGCGCTACCGACCCGCGTCAGCGCGCCTACTGGGACGGTATTCAGGGTTCCTTCAAGGTGCTCATCAACTCCTTCTACGGCTATCTGGGCGCAAACTTCCCCTTCAACGACTTCGACGCGGCGCAACGGGTGACCGAAGAGGGGCGCAAAATCGCCATCCAGCTGGTGGACGCGCTGGAACGCACAGGCAGTAAGGTGATCGAGGTGGACACCGATGGCGTCTATTTTCAGCCGCCGGAGGGCGTGGAGGGGCAAGAGGCAGAAGAGGCATATGTGCAACAGATAGCGGAAACCCTGCCTCCCGGCATTCGCCTTAGCTTCGACGGGCGGTACCGAGCGATGATTTCGGTGAAGACCAAAAACTACGCCCTGCTGGACTACGAGGGCAGCTGGACCTATAAGGGAGCCTCTCTGCGCTCCCGTGCCGACGAGCCTTATGGACGCCAGTTTATCGCCGAGGTGCTGCAGAAGCTGGTGGAAGGCGACCGCGACGGCATCGCGAAGTTATACCGGCAAACCGTCCTGCGCATCCTGAACGGCGAAGTGCCCATCGACGAGCTGGCGCGGCGCGAGCGCGTCACCGAAAAGACCTTTACCAGCGAGAACAAGCGCAAAGCGGCTGAGGCAGTGCGCGGCGTCAGTGTGGGCGATTACGTGAACCTTTACCAGCGGGCAGACGGTTCACTGGGCATGATAGAGGATTATGCAGGCGATGAAGACCGCGAACACTACGCAAACAAACTCTACCGCTTCGCCCTGCGACTGCGCGAGGCGATTGGAGAGGATTTTGACCTGCTCTTCCCCCGTCCTGAACAGGTGATTCGCGAGCACCAGCAGCCCAGTTTGTTCTAAGGATACCACTCCTCGAACTGCTCGCGGGGATAGTGTGTCCTGTACACCCCCTCCGCCAGCGCACGCTCGTAATCGGTGTGCGTCCAGAACACCTCGCAGACGCGCAGGTTGCCGCGCTCGTCTAGATAATACAGGATGCGCTCCGCCACGTTGCCGGAAGGATACACCAGACAGTCGCTTCCGTGCACGCTGTGTGAGTTCTGTTTGCGCATCTCGGGCACCCGCAAACGCTTCAGCCTTTCGTGCAGCACCTGCCGCACCGACGGCTCCGCCGAGTCCAGCGCGTGCACTGCCCGCCGGTGCAGGTAGAGCGGGGTCGGTCGCTCTGCCTCCACACGCGCTCGATACGCCTCGTAAAACGCCTCGCCCGTCGGAGAGAGCAGGGTGTACCCTTCCTCCTCCACCAGCAACAGCCGAATCTCTTCGGGCAGGGGGCGCAAGCGATCGTCTACCGCTGTTGTGGGGCGCAGGTCTGCGCTAATCCAGTCAAAAAAGTCCACGTAGGTATCGATCAAGCTGAAGTCCCAGCTGATGGGCGTTGGAGGCAGTTCGATAATCTCCCTAAACGCTTCGTGGATGTAGTACACCGGCACATCGAACAGCAGCCCAACCAGCGTGGCATAGGCGATTTCCGCCTTGAAGCCGCCCGTCGCGTTCACCAGCACCTGCCTGTCGGCGTCACGCTCTTTACGGATGATTTCCACCAGCGTCGCCACCAGCGAGCGCAGTCCGCGCATCTTGAAACGGCTCTCGCGGTACTGCAGGTCGGTCACTTCGCGCAGGTCTACCGGATAGCCTCTATTGTTGTAGAAGGTTGCCAGTGCCTCCGCCGCGTGTTTTCCCTCTTCCGTCTGCGAGTGTAGAAACACGATGCGGTCGCCCTCTTGTAATAAATGTCTCAGCGAGTTGGTCTCCGCGCTAGCCCTCTCCGGCTCCGTAAAGCGCAGGTAGGTCTGCAGGTCATTCTTCTTGCCCGCGCGTTCAGCATTACCCAACAGCGACGTTCCCACGGTAACGATAATCGTGCGCATATACCAGCCCCCCAGCATCGTGTATTGCCTGTAGTATACTCGAAGGACACTGCGGAAGGCAATGGACGCTCGGCCAATGACCATGCAGGAACCCTCACCACAGGGCGCGAATGGGCTTGCAGGAATATGCAGTAAGGGAGGTGTTGTGGCCCATGACATGGCGAACCATCGGTTTATTCCTTCCCGCCCTGCTTTCGGCAGCATCGGCGGGGCAAGTGCAGTTTGAGGAAAAGGTCAGCTACGGAGGGTGGGCAAACTGCATCCGCCTGAGCAACGGACGCATCGAGCTGATTGTCACCACAGACGTGGGTCCACGTGTCATCCGCTGCGCCTTTGTGGGTGGCCAAAACCTGTTCCACGAGTTCAGGAACGATATGGGCAAGACGGGGGGCAACGAGTGGCGACCCTACGGCGGACATAGACTATGGCATGCGCCGGAGCAGATGCCTCGCACCTATTCGCCCGACAACGACCCAGTGCAGTACAGCTGGGATGGGAAGACGCTCACCCTGACTCAGGCGGTGGAACCCTCCACAGGTATTGTCAAACAGATAGAGATAACCCTCTCGCCGACAGAAAACCATGTCAAACTGACTCATCGGCTGGTAAACAAGAACCTGTGGGACATCGAGGCAGCGCCGTGGTGCCTGACGTTCATGGCACAGGGCGGACGAGCCATCTTCCCACAGGAACCGTACATCCCCCACTCGGAATACCTTTTGCCCGCGCGTCCGCTGGTGCTGTGGCACTACACCAACATGCGTGACCCGCGCTGGATCTGGGGCACGAAGTACATCCAGCTGAAGCAGGACCCCACCGTCCCCCCCGACGACAGGGGCAAGCAGAAAGTGGGTATGCTCAACAAGCAGGGCTGGGCAGCGTATGTGCTGAAGGGCGAGGTGTTCTTGAAACGCTATGTCTATAACCCTGCTGCAACCTACCCGGACTATGGCTGTAACACCGAAGTTTTCACCAACGCCGACATGCTGGAGCTGGAGACGCTGGGCGCGTTCAGCAAGATACCTGCTGGCGGCTCGGTAGAACACGTGGAGCACTGGTTCCTGTTCAAGGCGGAGGTAGGTGAGCAGGAGGCGGACATCGACGCCACACTCCTCCCGCTGGTGCAGCAAACGGAGAATCTGGTTAAATAGGCTCAAGAAGGCTCTTCTGTTTCCCCGTCGTTTACCGATAATCAAGAATGTGAACGATAGGGATGCTCTCGGCATAAGAATATCGCGTGCGGTGGGACTTCCGCCCCTGCCACACGTCACCGTGCAGGTGATGAAGCTGATAGATGACCCACGCGCTTCCACGCGCGACTTTGAGCGGGTCATCACGCAGGATGCTGCTCTGGCGGCGAAGGTATTGCGCATGGCGAACTCCGCCTACTATGGCGGCAATGGCAAGATAAGCACCGTGAGCCGTGCTATCGCCGTGCTGGGCATGAACACCATCCGCACCATCGTGATGTCGTTGACCTTCCATGCGATGGTGCACGCTCGCCAGCGTAAGTCGCGCTTCAACCGGCAGGAGTACTGGCGGCATTCTCTGGCAACCGCCATTGCGGGCAGGGTGCTGGCGCGCCTGAAACGCTCCAAATGGGACGAGGAGGTGTTCCTTGCCGGACTGCTGCACGACATGGGCAAACTGATCGCTGACCAGTTCCTGTCCGAAGAGATGGATGTGTTCATCTCGCACAGTATGGAGATCACGTCCGGCACGGTGGAAGAGGTGCTGGCGCTGGAGTCGAAGGTGTTGGGCTGCACGCATACCGAGCTGGGCGAGTTTGCCGCCCAAAAATGGAACCTGCCCGCCGCTATTCGTGCTGGCATCGCTTACCATCACACCCCTTCTCAGGTGGATAAAGAGCTGTTTGAGCCGACCGCGCTGGTTCACGCCGCCAATTGCCTGGTGAATCAGGCGGAGATAGGCGTGTTGATACCAGGCATCCAGCACGAAATAGACCCTGCCGTGAAGGAGTTCCTCGCCATCCCCGAAGAACAATATGAACCGATACGCCTCGTGGTGGCAAAGGAGGTTATCGAGGCGCAAGCTGCCTTCGGGGTGACGTAATCGCCATGCGCAAACGGATGGTCGCGCTGGTTTCGGGGCGGGTGCAGAACGTGGGTTACCGCGCCTTTGTGTTGCGATATGCCCGCGCTCTGGGGCTGGACGGCACTGTGCGCAACCTGCCGTCTGGCCAGGTGGAGGTGATTGCAGAGGGCGACGAAAAGTCGCTCAACCAGCTGCTCACCTTACTGAGGCAGGGACCGCCAGCAGCACGGGTGACCGACGTATCGGTGCAGTGGGGGGACGCCACGGGTATATCCAGCGGTTTTCACATCGCGTGGTAGTAGCCGATTGGTCTGCAGGAAGGTCTTCGGGTTCAGGCATTTCGCGAACAGGCTCGTATTATCTTGCCTCTACCCGCTCATCGTGATACAATACCCTCGCGCCAATATGCGAACGGAGGCAGTCGATGAACGAGAAAGAAGCGCGAGAGATTTGTGAAAAAGCTATCGCCTTCAGCGAGGCAGAGCATGTTCAGGTGAACCTCTATGGGGCCCGCGAAGCCTCTACCCGTTACGCCAACAACGAAATCACCCAGAACGTCGCCAGAGCGCAAACCACCCTGCGCGTGCTGTGCGCCTACGGCAATAGGGTGGGACGTTGTAGCACCAACCGACTGGATACCGATTCCATCCGCGAGGCGGTAAAGCGTGCCGAGGAGATGGCACGTGTAGCAGAACCCGACACGGAGTTTCTCCCCCCGCCAGAACCTGCAGTGTATCGCCCGATACAGGCGTATGTGGACGGTACCGCACACGCTACCCCTGAAGACCGTGCCCGTGTGGTAAGGCAGGTCATCGGCGAAGCGAGGTCGCGAGCACTGAAGACGGCAGGAAGCTTCGCGACGAACTCCAGGGTTGTCGCGGTCGCAAATAACAAGGGGCTGTTTGGCTTCCATACCGCCACGCAGGCATCGCTGGTATGCACGATGATGGCGGAGGACAGCAGTGGCTGGGCAGAACAGACGCATGAGGATATAAACGCCATCTCCCCGGAGGCGGTTGCCAAACGAGCCGCCGACAAGGCGGAAGCGGCGCGTCACCCACGAGAGGTTCCGCCGGGCGATTATACTGTGGTGCTGGAACCGGCGGCGGTGGCGGAACTGCTGGCGTATATGGCGTGGAGCATGGACGCCAAAGCCGCCGACGAAGGGCGTTCTGCCTTTACCGGAAAGGAAGGAACCGCCGTCGGTAACAATCTGGTCACCCTGCAGTCCCTGCCCGCGCATCCCGAGTGCCCGGCAGAGCCTTTCTTCGACGATGGGATACCCACGCCGGATGTGACGTGGATAGAGCAGGGCGTGCTGAAGACGCTGGTGTACAGCCGATTCTGGGCGCAGAAGCAGGGTAAAACCTTCACCGGTCACCCATCCAATCTCATCCTGCAGGGCGGAAGCCACTCGCTGGATGAACTGGTAGCGCAGGTGGAGGACGGTCTGCTCATCACGCGATTCTGGTACATTCGCTTCGTGGACCCGATGCAACTGCTGTTGACCGGCATGACACGTGACGGAGTGTATCGCATTGAGAGGGGCAAAGTCACCCATGCGGTGAAAAACCTGCGATTCAATGAAAGTCCGCTGGTCGCGCTTCAGAACGTGCAGCTGCTGGGCATGGCACAGCGTGTGGAAGGGAGTATGCTTGTGCCGCCGGTGGTGGTGAACAACTTCACGTTCAGCAGCACGACCACCTTCTGAGGTCGGGCACAGAAGGAGATACACCTTGCGTAACGAAACATGTAACGCATACGCAAATCAAGGAGGAACCATGAGAAGTATCTGGCTGAACGGCGTAGTCGCTGCATCGCTTGCGCTGGCGTGGGGTAGTGCGGTATGGGCGCAGGCGAAACCGCCGGCTCAGAAGCCCGCAGCGAAGCCTGCTCCTACCGCGTCGAACGTGGTGGGGCGTGTGGGTGGAGCGGTCATCACACGTGACGAGATGCTCAGCACCATGGAAGCGTGGTACGGTCCGCAGGTGGTAGAGGACCTGATTTCGCTGAAGATTGTTGAGCAGGAGGCGAAGAAGTACGGTATTACTGCCACCAAAGCGGAGATTGACCAGCGATACAACGAAGCGATTGACGGGATGCGCGCGCGCGTTCCGCCGGGCGCGGATGTGTATGTGGAGCTGGCAAAACAGGGCTGGACCCGGGCGCACATGGAAGCGGTGCTAAAACGTGCCCTGTTGCTGGAGAAGCTGGTGGCTCGCACCGTACGCGATACCGACTTCATTCAGGCGCGTCACATCCTGATACAACCGCAGATGCCTGCCATCTCCCCGGACCAGAACGTGAGCGCGGAGGAACGACAGAAGATGTTCGCCGAGGCGCGCGCGAAGGCGGAGGAAGAGGCAAAGGCAAAGGCGTGGAAGGTGTATGAAGAGATCAAGGCGGGTAAGGACTTTGCCGAAGCGGCGAAGGAGTACTCCGACGACCGTTCGAACAAGGACAAAGGCGGCGACCTGGGATCCTTCGCGCGCGGCATGATGGTGCCGGAGTTCGAACAGGCGGCGTTCGCGCTGAAACCGGGCGAAATCAGCGAACCCGTCAAAACACCGTACGGCTGGCACATCATCCGGGTGGAGAAGCTGGGTAAGGACATCCCTGCGGTGGAGAAAGCGAGATTGACGCAGTCCATCGTGCGCCAGCGCATGGGGCAGTACTATCAGGATTTGCTGAAACGGGCGAATGGGCAGAATCTGTTGCTGCCGAAGCCCTCGGCGGAGGCACAACCCCGCACACCGACAACGGGTGCTCCGGCAGTGCCACCTCCGCCACCACCGAATCGATAGCGTTCCTGTAAAACATATCCATGAGGAGGAGGAGCAACCATGAGCAAGCGCAAGCTGAACGTGGCGTTAATCGGCTACCAGTTTATGGGCAAAGCGCACAGTAACGCCTATCGACAGGTCGCTCGTTTCTTCGACGACCTGGAAGTGGAACCGGTGCTCAAGGTTATCTGCGGGCGCAACGAGGAGAATGTGCGCAAAGCCGCGCAGAAGTACGGTTGGGAAGAGTACGACACCTCGTGGGAGCGCGTGGTGGAGCGCAAGGACATCGACCTCGTGGACGTGTCGGTGCCGGGCAACATGCACGCACCCATCGCTATCGCTGCGGCGAACGCGGGCAAGATGGTGCTGTGCGAGAAGCCGCTTGCGAACACGCTGGCAGAAGCCCGACAGATGTACGAGGCGGTGCAAAGGAACAAAGTGCCCCACGCGCTGTGTCACAACTATCGCTTCGCTCCGGCGGTACAGCTCGCTAAGCAGCTTATCGATGAGGGGCGCATCGGCAAGATTTACCACTTCCGCGGTACCTACCTGCAGGACTGGATTGTCGACCCCACCTTCCCGCTGGTGTGGCGACTGCAGAAAGAGGTGGCAGGTTCGGGAGCACATGGAGACCTAAACGCACACCTGATTGACATGGCACGCTTCCTCGTGGGCGAAATCGCCGAAGTATCGGGTATGATGGAGACCTTCATTAAGCAACGGCCCAAGCTGGCGGCTGCCGATGACCGCCTGGGCGGCGTTGCCAGCAGTGAGATGGGCGAGGTGACTGTAGATGACGCCGCGCTGTTCCTGGTACGCTTCGAGAACGGCGCCATCGGTAGCATCGAAGCCACCCGCTTCGCACTGGGGCGCAAAAACTATAACCGCTTCGAAATTAACGGCAGCAAGGGCAGCCTTGTGTTCAACATGGAGCGCATGAACGAGCTCGAGGTCTACTTGCAAGACGACCCTGCGCACATTCGGGGCTTCCGGGTGGTGCAGGCGAGCGATAGTGTGCATCCGTTCATGAGCGCGTGGTGGCCCGTCGGACACATCATCGGCTACGAGCACACGTTCATCAACCTTGTCTACACCATGCTGAAGGCGTTCGACAAGGGCGAACAGTTCAAGCCGAACTTCGAGGACGGCGTGCGCAATCAGGCGGTGCTCGAAGCGGTGGACATCTCCAGCCAGCAAAAACGCTGGGTGAGTATCTCAGAACTGTAGACCGACGCATTCCGAAGCACACGGATAGACACGGATGGGACGGATAGTATCCGTGTGCATCCGTTGTATCCGTGTTTGTCCGTGTGCTGTTTTCCCGAAGGACGTAGATAGAGGCAGGACTCCCGTTTTCTCCCGCCGAAATAGAGGAAAACATCACCATACAAAGGGGGTGGTTCCCATGGCGACCGTGGTGGTCAGCGTGGACTGCGCGGCGGCGAACCAGGGACAGTGTTACACGCCCGAACTGGTGCGCGTCGCGGAAGAGTTCCACGTGCCCATGACATGGTTCATCACCGTATCCGCAAGCGACCCAATGAGCAACATCATGCTCTATCACCGTGAGTATCTGCACCGAATCCCCTCCTGGCATGAAATCGGTCTGCGTGTGCACTTTCAGAGCAACGGCAACTATATTGCCGACGAACGAGAGCGTGCCATGCTGATTCAAGAAGGCAGGGACCTGCTCAAGCAGTGCCATGTCAAACCGACAGCGTTTCGCGCAGCAGATTACGCTTTGCAGGCTTCCGACCTGCGTTATCTGGAGGACATCGGCATTGCGGTGGACGGGACGCCGGCACCCGGCATCGTGATAGAGGGCCGAGCGGACTGGAGCGGTGCTCCTGCCCAGCCCTACCATCCTGCATACGACGACCTGAAGGCGCAGGGTAATGCAAAGCTGTTACTGGTGCCTCTGGCGACACACGAGGGGCAAGCGGCATATCTGGACGTGGAATGGGGTCTCCTGCAAACGATTATGGAGCGCTATCTTCAGCAGAGCTCGGTCATCAGCATTGCAGCGCGCGACTGGGCGAACGGGGTGGCGAACTGGCGCAGGTGCGTGCAGTTTCTGCGCGGGCGCGGCTGTCGCTTCGTGACGCTATCACAACTGGCTTCCGAGTGGGGTGGGTAGTGCATTAGTGGGGACTACTGGTCCGCCAAGGTTCATTCTTTTGGAGGGCGAGGCTCCTGCCGAGCCGTTGCGCAACGTTTCGGCTCACCGGCAGGTTCGCCCTCCGGGTCACAGCACTTGGTTTGACGGGGCGCGGCTTTAGCCGCCAATGCAGGGCAGACGCGATAAAGGGTTTCCTCTCAGTACGTCACCTCTGCCCACTGCTTGGTACGGTGGCTTTGCAGTACCGCATCCACAATAGCCATCTCCACGTGACCGTCCTCGAAGGTGCTGAAGTCCCACTCGCCGCTGCCCTCAGCAACCGCCGTGTACACGCGCCACAAGAAGTTCTTCAACCCGTCGGGGTAGCCCTCGGGGTGACCGCCCGGGTAGTGTGCAAAGGGACGCGCGTCGGGGGTTAGCAGCGACGGGTCGCGCATCACTATCTCGTTCGCCTTCTCGCGGTAGCCGACCCACAGCTCATCCGGTCGCTCCTGATCCCATACCAGCGAGCACTTACTGCCGGAGATTTCATAGAACATGCGGTTCTTGCGTCCCGCGAAGCACTGCGACACCGTGAACGAGCCGACCGCGCCGTTGTCGAACTCGAACGCCACGGAAGCGTAGTCCTCCGTGTTGATGGGAACCGGCTCATAGTCCTCCGGCTGCAACACCTTGCCCGCGTAGGTCTCTAGCTCCTTCTTGGGCTTCATGCGCGTCTTGTGAATGGTATGCAGATGGGCGTACACGCGCTTAATCTTCAGTCCGGTCACATACTGCACACTGTCGCACCAGTGCGAGCCGACGTCCGCCACCGCACGCGACTCACCGCTGAGCTCGGGCACCAGACGCCAGTTCCAATCGGTAGGCAGGAACAGCCAGTCCTGTGTGTAGGAGCCGGTGGCGTGGTAAATCTCGCCCACGTCGCCCCGCATCACCATCGAGCGGGCATGGCGCACCAGCGGGTAGTAGCGATAGATGAAGTTAATCGCGTTCACCACGCCTGCCTTCTTCGCCATCTCCACCAGCTGGCGCGACTCGCTGGAGTTCATCGCCAGAGGCTTCTCGGAGATGACGTGCTTGCCCGCCTCGATAATCTTGCGGTTGACCTCGAAGTGCAGGTTGTTGGGCGTGCAGTTGTGAACGACCTCAATCTCCTTATCGTTCAGCAGGTCGTCCACGTTCCAGTACACGCGGTCAATATTCAGTTGCGCCGCTTTGGCTTTGGCAGTTTCTTCATCTTTCTCGCACAGCGCCACCACATCCACAAAGCCCAATCGGCGCGCGGCTTCCACATGCGCCGGTCCAATGAAGCCCGTGCCGATAATCGCAGCTTTGACCTTTCGCATTGCCGTTCACCTCCTTGTTGCTCTAATAGATGTATTCCGTTCATCGTCTCACTCCTCCTGCAGGAAAGTCTGCCTGAGGAGTTGAAACCTGAATGCGCTATGCGTGCTCGGTATGAAACCTTCACGGTCAATAAGCGATTTCCGCTCACTATCAGCCGGGGCACTACTGCCCAGACCACCAACCTGTGGCTGCGTGTAGAAGCGGATGGCGTTGAGGGCTGGGGGGAAGCCTCGCCCTTCTCCATCGGCACGTACCGCGAGAGCGCGGAGGCTTTGCTGGAAGCGGCAGAACGCGCCATCGCCCTCTTAGAGCCTCTCCACCCCCTGCAACGCTACCGCATAGAACGCCTGCTGAAAGAACACGGAGTGCCGTGCGCCCTCTGCGCGGCGATAGACATCGCCCTGCACGATTGGCTGGGCAAAGCGGTGGGTCTGCCCCTGTGGAAGCTGTGGGGTCTGGAGCGCGAGCAGATTGTGCCCACCACCGTCACCATCGGCATCAACCCGCCAGATATCGCCCGACAGCGCGTGCGTGACTGGCTAGCTCTCACCGGCGCGAAGGCTCTTAAGGTGAAACTGGGTAGCCCCGGAGGCATCGAAGCGGATAAAGCCATGTTTGAAGCCGTTCGAGAGGAAGCACCAGGAGGGGTTATCCTGCGCGTGGATGCGAACGGCGGCTGGAACCTGCAGGACGCGGTTGCCATGTGTCGATGGTTGGCAGAACGGGGCGTGGAATATGTGGAACAACCCCTGCCCAAAGGCATGGAAGACGCCCTACCGGAGCTGTACCGCCTGTCTCCTCTGCCGATTTTCGTCGATGAAAGCTGTTTCACCAGCTCGGACGTGGTGAAGCTTGCCGACCGCGTGCACGGAGTGAACCTGAAGATGATGAAGTGTGGTGGGTTAAGCGAAGCGATGCGCATTGTGCATACCGCCCGTGCGTGCGGATTGCAGGTGATGTTCGGTTGCTACTCCGATAGCAGCCTTGCCATTACCGCTGCGGCGCATCTCTCCCCTCTTGCCGACCATCTGGACCTGGACAGTCACCTGAACCTGCTGGACGACCCCTTCGTGGGCGCGACCCTGCGGGACGGACGGATTGTTCCGAACGACTTGCCCGGACTGGGGGTGCGACGCCGTGAGGATACTGCCTGAGCATCGCGTGGCGATACTGCAACATGGCGGTATCCGGGGGCAGTTCGGCAAGACGGGGCTGGCTCTGCTGCGCTACAGTGAGGCGCAGATTGTGGCGGTGATAGACGCCGACTGCGCGGGCGGCTCCATTCCTCAGCTCACCGGCATCCCGCGTGAAGTCCCTATCGTGGCTTCCCTGCGCGAGGCGTTGCGCTATCAGCCACAGGTGCTGGTCACCGGTATCGCGCCGCCCGGTGGTGCGCTCCCCGAAGCCTGGTGGCAGGAAGTGGTGGAGGCGGTGCAGGCGGGGTTGTGCGTGGTGAACGGTCTGCATACCCCGATGGCAGAACACCCCGACCTGAAACCCCTCCTGCGGGAAGGGCAATGGATTTGGGACGTGCGCCGTGAACCGCCGGGCTTGACGCTGGGCAGCGGTGCTGCGCGGGAGCTGCCCTGCCTGCGCGTGCTCACCGTCGGCACGGATATGGCTATCGGCAAGATGTCCACCAGTATCGAGCTGCATCGTGCCTCGCTGAAGAGGGGACTGCGTTCGGCGTTCATCGCATCCGGGCAAACGGGCATCATCATCGCAGGCGATGGCGTGCCGCTGGACGCAGTGCGTGTGGACTTCGCGGCGGGCGCGGTGGAGCAGGTGGTGCTGCGCTATGGGCACGACCACGAGATTCTACATATCGAGGGACAGGGCTCCCTGCTCAACCCGGCGTCGACGGCTACCTTGCCTCTCATACGTGGCTCACAACCCACGCACCTGGTTCTGGTGCACCGCGCCGGGCAGACGAACATCCGCAGCTATCCGCACGTGCCCATTCCACCGCTCCCCGAAGTGATTCGGCTTTACGAGACGGTGGCGTCGGGAGCGGGGGCGTTTGCGCCTGCGCCGGTAGTGGGCGTGGCACTCAACACCGCGCATCTTTCCGAAGAGGCAGCGCAGGTCGCCATCGCACAGGTGGAGGCTGAAACCGGCTTACCTTGTACCGACGCGGTGCGCTACGGAGCAGAGAAACTGCTGGAGGCGATTCTGAAACGCTAACCTTCCGTGCGGAGCAGGCTGTCTACCTTTTCAGGCGACCACGCTTTCAAGAAATCAAACCGCAGGAAGTCTTGCGTATTGAAAGTGAGCAGATGTGGTATGCCATATAGCCTCAGGATGGCAGCAATTCTGGCATCCCATACCTGTCGCCCGAGCACCTTGTAGTCCTGGACGATACGCCACCATATGCCGAAAAGGCGTTCGTCCTCAGGAACTGTAGCAAACCAGTTCCTGTATGCTTCCACATCCAAAATAGCCTCTTCAGCTGTCAGTCCCAGTCCACCGCGTGCAGTGGATGGACGAGTAGCAACAGCCCAGTATTCCATCAACACCTGTGTGCTTAATAGCAGGTGAAAGCCTTTCGCATCGAGGAGTTCTATTGCCCGTTCCGCTAAGCTGCGAAGAGGGACGATAGGGTCTTTCAGGCGTACCAAAACCGAGCTGTCTATAAAGACATCCATTAATCCGCTCCGTAAATGTGCTCACGCCGTAGCGACTCGGCATCTGGAGACTCACCTCGAGCAGGACGGCTGGCGAGGTCTTTCCACAACCGTGCAAAACGGTTCTCCCCCTGCAGGGCATCCTCTGCTTCTATTCTCAAAAGTAGCCTTTTGCCTACCGGCAAATCCAGCGGCTCCTTGGGGATAAGCACCTTGCCGTCGTACTCCGCCTCGATCAGTAGGGTAGACATCACACATCACCTCTCTGATTCATCTTAGCATACTGAAGCAAGCCGTCTACGTCTTCGGGTGACCAAGCGCGGATAAAGTCAAACCGAACAAAGTCCTGAGTATTGAAAGTGAGCAGATGCCTTATCCCGTGCAACTGCATGATTGCCGCGATACGTGCATCCCATACCTGTCGCCCGAGCACGCGGTAGTCGCGCACAACTCCTCGCCATATCTCAAACAACTCTGGGGTTTCGCTCAGCACATCGTGGGTGGAGATAAAGTTATCCACATCCTTCGCTGCGCTTTCCACGCTCAACCCCAGACCCCCACGCGCCTCCGGAGGACGGGTCGCAACCGCCCAGTATTCCTGAAGGCACTGCGGCGCGGTATAAACGTTCCAACCCATGTACACCAGTTTCTCGATAGCACCCACTACTGTCTGGTGGTAAACATCGCGAGCATGGCGTTCCCGAAGGAGGATACCGGTATCCAGCAGTACCGCTTTCATAGGCGGTCCTCGTAAAGGTTCTCTCGTCGTAATGCCTCGTCGTCCAGGCCCGGAACGTCTACGGGGTTCTCTTCAAAGTGCTGCCATAGGGCGCGTAGCCTTTGTAAACGCTCCTCAGCATTCTGCTCCACATGAAGACTCAGCTGTACTCTGGTCCCCACCGGCAAATCCAGCGGCTTCTTGGGGATAAGCACCTTGCCGTCGTACTCCGCCTCAATGACTATCGTAGGCATCATGCATCACCTCTTCGGATTCATATTAGCATATCCGTCGAGAGGGGTTCAACCGGGAGGGCGAGGCTCCCGCCGAGCCACGCCCTATTCGCTACACCAGCGAGTTCTGCTTCGTGAACTCCACCAGCTCCTCCACGTGGCAGAACGCCAGTCCGGTCACGGTGTCCGCCGCGCCGTAGTACACCGCAATCCGCCCCGTCGCCGAGTCCGCCAGCGCAGCGCAGGGGAACACCACGTTCGGCACGTCGCCCACGCACTCGTACAGCTCCTGCGGGGAGAGGATGTACGGCGCGGTGCGGGCAATCACCTTCCATGGCTTCTCCAGGTCTAGCAAAGCCGCCCCCGCACTATACACGAACCCGTTGCACGAGGTCAGCACGCCGTGATAGATAAGCAACCAGCCCTCGGTGGTCTCAATCGGCACGGGCCCCGCGCCGATTTTGGTACTCTGCCAGCCGCCCGCAGGCGCCATCACAAACCGGTGGCAACCCCAGTGTATCATGTCGGGGCTTTCGCTATAGAACATGTCGCCCCAAGGGGTATGCCCCCGGTCGCTGGGACGGCTGAGCATGGCGTACTTGCCGTTTATCTTGCGCGGGAACAGCACGCCGTTGCGGTTGTAGGGCAGGAAGGCGTTCTCCAGCTGGTGGAAGGTCTCAAAGTCCTGCGTCCACGCCATGCCGATAGTGGGTCCGTGGTAGCCGTTGCACCAGGTCACCCAGTAACGGTCTTCTATCCACACCACGCGCGGGTCGTAGCCGTACTCCCAGCCCAGCTCCTGCGCGGCTTCGCCCACAAAGTGAATGCGTTCGGGGTGAATCTGCCAGTGGATACCGTCCTTACTGCGTCCGGCGTGCAGCTGCATATAGCGGCGGGTGTCATCGCAGCGGAAGACGCCACGAAACTCGTTGCCATACGCCACCACCGCGCTGTTGAAGATGCTGTTAGAGGTGGGTAGCAGATTGCGAGGGATAATCGGGTTCTTACTGTAACGCCACATCACGCCCGGATAGCCTTTGGGCTTGTCTTCCCACGGAATATTCGGCAGCTCCGGCCCGATAATCGTGACCGCCATCGTTCATCCTCCGTGTGATTCTACTATGCGTTTTTTCATTACACACGGGGACGAAGCGTTCCTGCTCTGAGAGGTATCGCCCCTACCAGTCCTGCGTGATGGGCTTGTTCCAGTGAGGGTCCCACTCCGGCAGGTCGCGCTTCCAGTTGCGATAGAATATCCCGCCCAGAGGCGCCCAGCGTGCGTGACCGTCCGCAAACACCATGTTAATCCCCCCACCGTGCCAGTCGGTGCGCTTCGTGCAGTCCCCCTGATAACACCCCCTGCCTATCCGATCCCACACGAAACTACTACACCCACCTGTGCAGTTGCTGCAGTCATGAATACAGTCCATCCACGGGTTGTAACTGTCCGCAAACACGATGAGCTCCGACACCCGCTCGATCGCCGCCATCGGGATGTCCATCACCTCGTAGTTGGAGGTGTAACTGCCCTGACGTGGGCGGTGCGTGTCCAGCGCAGGATTGGTGGTGCTGAAGTCCCAGCCCAGCTGCGTGGGGCATACGAATATCTTCTCCGTGCGAATATACGGCAACAGTGCCCACAGCGCAGTGTAGCGTTTTCCGTCGGGGCTTCTGCCGGTATATTTGTCTGCAAAACGGGTGTATGCGCCGCCGGGGGTGCATTCGTCCCAGTCCTGCGCATACATCACCCACGCCTGCGCCAGCTGGCGCACGTTGGAAGCACAGGTGGTCTTGCGTCCTGCCTCGCGGGCGCGGAAAAAGACGGGAAAAACCAACGCCGCCAGCAGGGCAATGATGGCGATGACCACCAGCAGTTCTATCAGCGTGAAGCCTTTTCGGCACATAGCGAAACCTCCTTCCGATTACCTCTCCCACACGAACACTATCTTCTCCCCCATCGCCCGCTCTATCTGCTCCGGCGAGTAACGCCACGCGAAGAAATACCCCAACCGGCTCAACGCCCTCCGCTTGCAACGCTCCACCTTCTCCGCCGTTAACTCCTCTCGCCTCTTCGGCGGTTCGGGCAACACCCCCGCCAAAAACGCCGACTCCGCCAACGTCAACTCACCCGGCTTCTTGCCAAAATACACCCGACACGCCGTGCCGATGTCCTCCGCGCCCAATCCGAAACGCGCACTGTTCAGATACAACTCCAGTATCCGCTCTTTGGAGAGCCGCTTCTCCATCTCCAGCGCGAGCAGGATTTCGGCGAGCTTGCGCGAGAGGGTCTTCTGCCTGCCCACGAACAGGTAGCGTGCGGTCTGCATGGTGATGGTGGAGCCACCCTGTTTGAAGCGCAAGGAGCGAATGTTAACGCGCAGGGCACGGTGCAGCGCCTGCCAGTCCACGCCGTGATGCTGGTAGAAGTTGCCATCTTCGGAGGCGATGAGGGCATAACGCATCGGCTCGGCAATCTCCGCTAGCGGGGTGAACTGCGGGCGGGCAGGTGCACGGGTGCGGTAGGCATCGATCTGCCCTCTGGCTCGGGCGAACCGCCACAGCCCCGAAGCTGCAGGAACCGCCACCAGCAGACAGAT
>CALJAP010000217.1 GCA_938027655.1 uncultured bacterium
TGGATTGTGGGCATCGGGGTGCTGCTGCCCACCGATTTGCTCTTCTCGTGCTGGTTCTTCTTCTGGCTGTGGAAGCTACAGCCCATCATCGCTGCCTACTACGGCTGGAACCAGATACCCGGCTTCCCCTACGTGAACGAACAATCCTTCGGGGCGTATGTGGGCATCGCGCTCTTCACCCTCTACACCGCGAGAAAGGCGCTGGCGCAGGGATTCTCGGCGATATGGCGCGGCTCCGACGGCAGCGACAGGAGCGAGGCATTGCCCTACCGCTGGGCGGCGATAGGGTTCTTAGCGAGCCTGGTGGCGATTTATCTCTTTTTCTTCTCCACCGGCATGAGCGGCTGGGTGATCGCTCTCTCCTTGCTCATCTATCTGGCTATCTCGCTGGCGGTGACCCGAATGCGCGCCGAGCTCGGTCCGCCCGCGCACGACCTGCACGACTCGGGTCCGCAAAGGCTGATACCCTTGCTCTTCGGCGTGGAGAACCTGAAGCGGCAGGACCTGGTGATGTTCGCGCCGATACAGGGCTTCAACCGTGCCTACCGTGCCCACCCCATGCCCACGCATATCGAGGGGCTGCGTGCTGCCGAGCGTACACGCTCCTCGATGCGGGCAATGTTCTGGGTGCTGGTGTTCGCGGTGTTCTGGGGCACGCTTACAGGCTTCTTCGTCAACGTGCATCTGCACTACCAGTGGGGCGCGGCGTCGAAGGCGGACACCCCTTACGTCAGCACCATTTTCGGCAGGGAGCCGTATGATCGCATTACCTCCCTGCTATCGGGGTCGGTCTCCTCTCTGCAGAAGCGTAACGTCATCTGGGCAATGATGGTGGGCTTTGGGGTAACCGCAGTGCTGAGCATCTTGCGTATGAACATCGCTAACTTTCCCCTGCACCCGGTGGGCTATGCTATCTCCAGCAGCTGGAGCCTGAGCGTGCTGTGGTTTTCTCTGCTGGTGGCGTGGGTTTGCAAAGTAACCATCATGAAGATAGGCGGATTGCGTACCTACCAGCGTGCACTGCCCTTTTTCCTGGGGCTGGTACTGGGAGAGTGCACGATGGGCAGCCTGTGGATGCTGGTAAGCATCTTCACCGGCACAAAGACATTCATCGTCTGGCCTTACGGATAAGGAGGTTGTGTACCATGTCTTGTGTGGGCGCAAACGACAGGGGTGTTCTGGACTTTTATCGGCACAGGCGGGCGCGGACATCAGACCTCCCCCGCCCAGAACCCTGCCACGCCCCCTGCCAGCGTGCACAGCAGGTTTACCACGTCGTTGTTTAACCATCGCCAGCCGGCGATGTACTGCGCGGGAGACCCACAATGCTCTCGCCGCTCCACAGCCTCTCCGCACCGCACACAGCGATATCTTGCCTGAAGTGCACCGCCCAGCACACTGTCCAGCAGATTCCCCACTATCCCGCCCAGCGCGACCGCCACTACCCGCTGTAACGGCACAGGATACACCAGCCACGCTACCCCTGCTACCACCGCACTGCCCGCGCAACCCGCCAGCAACCCCACCAGAGTTACCCCACCCGAATCGCCCGCTCGCAGCAGGCGACCTGTCAAGATATGACGCGGCGGCGTGCGCGATAGCACGCCGACTTCACTGCTCCACGTATCGGCATTGGCGGCGGCGTACGCTCCCACAAACGCCAACCACCAGCGCGTATCACTGGTCAATCCGTAAAGAGCAACACATAGTGTCGCAATACCGCCGTTGGCGAGCACCTGCACTGCGCCGCGCTGGGCTCCCCGTGCTGTCAGAGATTCCATGCGCCGCTTGCGTTCGGCACGCCACCGGCTAAGGGCACTGGATGTAACGAAGAAAGCAAGCAACACGCCTGCCGCCTGCAAGCCACCCGCAGTAAAAGTCACCCACCCCACCACGAAGGCGGCAATCGCTCCCGATATCGAAAGCCAGCGCAGACAGAGGGCGGGAAGCACCACCACCAGCACAATCGCTGCGGAACGGAGAGGGTCAACAGCCCACACGCCCCACCTTAACGGCGAATGCCAACGAGCGTTTTCAGGTATTTGGGGTCGGTGATACGGTCTATTGCCACGCGCCCGCGACTGCTGGCAGCGTGGATGAAGTAACCGTTACCGATGTAGATACCCGTATGCGAGATGGGCTGCTTGCTGGAACGAAAGTACAGCCGGTCACCCGGTTGAAGCAGAGACAGGTCGGAAATAGGCGTGCCTACCTGCGCCTGATGTCTGCCCAAGCGCGGCAGATGGATGCCGTTGAGCGCAAATACCTTCTGCACAAACCCCGAGCAGTCCAACCCGTTGTACGATGTGCCTCCCCAGCGGTACGGAATGCCCAGGAAGCGCAGGGCGGTCTGTACAATGCGTTCGCCCAGTGCGCCCGTCGTCGCCGGGTCGGCTGACACCACCTCATAATCCAGCAATCGCACGTGCTGGCGGGGGATCCAGCCCACACTGCCGTCCGCCATCAGCACGCCGTACCATGCCCCCGCTTCGTGGGTGATGGCAAGGTAGGTGAGGGATTCACAGCGAGCGTACAGTCTGCTGCTGGTGCTTCGCAGGGCGTAGATAGGAGCCGGGTTCACGGTCACCCCCAGTCGTCCGATGGCTTGCGTGCGTCTGGGCGATGTGCTGGGCGGCGGACTACTGTGCGTTGGCGCGGGGCGAGGCGGTTCCGGCGGTCGAACAGGCAGTTCGATGGAAAGGTATGTATCGGCATGAGCAGCACCTATTATTACCCACACTGCAAGTGCCGCGCCGAGTACCATGAGGCTCCCCTGCACAGATCGGCACACTCTCACCGAACTCCTCTCCCTCACTGCACCAGTTTCAGCCAGTCGCTGAAGATGAAGTACATGCGGTCAAACAGCAGCGCCATACGCGCCATAATGGTTGTTCCAAAAATCGCGCCGAAAGCCACCATCATCACCCAGCGTCCGAACTGCGCGGAGTTACGGATTGCCTTGCTCTTCTGCTCGAACGAGAAGAAGAAGTAGCTCATGACGGTAACCAGCACTATCATGAAAATAAGGTTGTTTATCGACTGAGCCATATCCAGCGAGCCATCGGACGCTGTGACATACAGCGGGCGAAACGATTTGGCGAGCTGCGGCAAGTAGGTATTCGCAAAACCTTGAAATGCCTGCCCAGCCGAGAAACCCATGAGAAACCCGATGGGTAATCGGCTCAACCAGTTGTATTTTCGGCTATGGATGAAGTAGAACAGCAGGCCAAACATGAACACAAACGTCCAGTACCACTCGCCCTTCTTAAACACCGGCTGGTACAGGAACGGGTCCAGAATCTCTTTGATGAGCACCACGATCGAGAAACCTGCTGCCAACCCGATGAACACGTGTTCGAAGAAGCGGTAAAATGCGTTTTCGCGGTAAATCAGCGTCATCAAGCCGATTGTGCAAATAGCGCCCGCGTATATACCGGGGCGTGAAAGAATATCCTGCCACACTGCATCCATCCTGTTAACTCCCTCTTGCTCGAGTAGCGAGATAACCCAAGTTGCCGATGATGATAAGCACCATAATCAGCACGTGCGCTAGCGAGATGCTTCCCATGCCCTTGGTGGCGAGGCCCGTGGTATTGACCAGCTTCTCGTACTCCGCTGCGCCGCGCATCCCCTCCATAATGCCCACTATCTGCCCGGAGTCCATGTACGGATACGTTTCAGGAGCCATCACCGCCGTTGGGCAGAAGCCGAACTTCAGGTTGGGGTTTGCACCAACCACCAGCCCAATCCAATCCATATAGATACCACTGGCAGCGATTTCCACAATCACATCCACGTTCTTGATGTCCTTAATGCCCTTCATGACAGGCATATCCCTGGTAGGCTTTCCGTCGCGGTCGGTCGCGAAGGTACTTGGGATGTCACGTACCAGTGACTTCAGCACCACCCCAACAATCGGACGGTATCCCCAGTGCACCCAATCCTTGCCATACTCGTAGCCGTACTCCTTTGCCAGACGCGAGGCGATGTTGTAAGAGAACTGGCTACCCTGCTGGTCGAACGAGAAAATCGCCACACGCAGCCTACGCTTCATGAGGTGACGCAGAATCGCTTCGGTCTGGGGCATGTTTTCCGCGCGTGTGCCGCCGCTCCACGTTGCGCTGACGATAGCAAAACCACCTTGCGGGACAGACTCGATGGCTTGATACAGCTTTTGCGTGGACGGCATGGTAACCATCGGCAGACGAATGGGCTTGAATAAGGGCAAGGTAATTACAACAAGCAGCAAGGTGTACAGCACTCGTCTGTCTATTGCCTGAAGACGCTCCCAGAGGTCACGCGGTTTTGATGTTTTCGGTGTCATTGCCATCGCCTAAATCTCCTTCTCAAAGTATGCACCGCGCTCGAGACTCAACCAGATACGCAGAGAAATCGCCAGACCACCTACCCCCAATCCAAACGCGATAGCGCGCAATGCCGCTGCGTTAACCTGAGAGAGTATCCACTGTTTGACGTTCTCCACCCGCAACGAGGCAATCCACCCGTCTTTGGGAAGCCAGTCGGTTAATGCATTCCCTATCGGAACCTGCCCCAGCATCACAAGGAAGGCGGTAACCATCAGGATAGTGGCTTCGATAGAGCGGATGCGGAATGCACGGTACGACGCCGAAACGATGTAGAACGCAATCAGCGAGAACATCGTGGCGTCCATGTTAATCAGCATTCCCTCGAATAGCACGTTAAAAACCTTTTTGGCTGTCGCGTCCGTGCCGTACTTGTCTATCAGACCGAAGATGACCATCGCCACCATCGCGGTAAGCAGGGCGAGACTGTTGTACCATCCGGAGCGCAGACGCGCGATATTGCGACCGTGCACCCTTAACAAGCTGAGAATACCCAGAGTAAGCGTCATGCCACCGAGCAGGCTGCCCAGCTTGCTGGCAGGCACCAGATAATCGGTCAAGAAGTTCTTGTTGGTTGCTATGTCGATTGGCCAGAAGAACTCGGTGGCGTAGAACAGCCCAGCAAGGAACGTTACAATGGCGATAAGCGGCTTTCTGGCGCGCGACGGCAGGTTTATCAGCACAATGATGACCAGAATACTGAAGAGCACAGCGCCCACGACATAGTACGGTAGCACGCTCAGCGGCTTGGGCGCGAAGAAACGCACAATCGGTTCCAGCATTGTTCCCCCTTAGCCTAACGAATGGTAAACAGGTCTATGAACGATTTACCCGCCTCACCCAAAGTGGGCACATTCAAAGCAGCAACCGTGGCGGCAACTGTACCGACCACGAACAGGACAGTAATCAACAGCTTGCCGAAGTCCTGACCGACCAGACTACCCAGCATCGTCGGGTTGCGCGAGATGTATGCGCTGGCGGCGTAGTACTCATCGCCGATGATGGTGTAGTCGCACGCGGCGATAAAAAACGGAATCTGTGTGGTATGTACCGTGCCCGCTACCTGAATCGCGCCTACCATGTTACCGGTTTCGGCAAAGATGAGCGACTCAGCGAAAAACTCACCGAACATAAAAGAGCTGGCGATTTTCTCACGCTGAATCAGCCCCGCCACGCCCGAAGCGAAGGCAAATTGGCGGTCGGACAGGAAGCGAATAGAGTCGGGGTCAAAGCGTTCGGGATGCCCTTCCGCCTGATAAGCGTCGCGGATGACCTCTTCGGCGACGGTGTATACCGTTGGGTCAGCAACCGGCATCAGGATACGGTTGCCGAACTTCGCTGTGGAACGGGCGATATAGCTGAAGATGCTTAATGCCTGCAGGGCGATGATACTGAAACCACCGATGCCGGGCACCATCAGCACGGGGCGCCCCATTTCGGTGGCACGCCCGATGGCTTCGTCAATCGCATTCAGACCCGGGATGCGCCGGATGAACAGCTCCTTGCCTCGCTGGGCGGAGATAATCCGCCAGATGATGATGATAGCCGTCAGCACTTCCACAATCAGCACAGGCGCAAGTTTCTCAAAGGCGTGTTGCATGACCCGATGGCTCCTGTCCTTTCTCGTGTTCTAGCTGTTCGATGCGTTCAATCAGCCGTTCCACGTTCTCCCGCTTCTCTAGCAGCCGGCTGTAGCGATGCACGTTATCTATGCCCACAAAGGGCGCGAGAAACGGCGTGAGCACGATCAGCGACTGGCTGGCGACGAACGAAAGGGGTTTATTCAGTTCCAGAAACAACACCGCTGGTGCCGCCATCCCGCGACGCACAATCCCCTGCGCGATGCGCTCCAGAATCGCGTCGCGCTCCTCCTCATTCAGTTCGTCCTTTTCCCAGTGGCTGGTTCTCTCCAAAACGCAATCGCCTCCAGCACCTGCTCACGATTGTCCGCAAAACGCAGGGTTACGCCCCGAAACGGTTCCAGGCGCGAACGGGGCGGCAACGGGCTGAGCTTGACGCCCTCGGGCGTCACCGTCACATATTTCACGCGCTCCCACGTGATGTCGAACGCGGCTCCCAGGTAACGCACTCCCGCGCCCTTCTCGTTCACGTAATAACGCACGGGTAGCCAGTACTCGCGCGTTGCCAACCACAGCAGTACCAGAGCCAGCAATCCCATCCCTGCGCTACGAAACGCAACGCCTGTCAGCACGGAGGCAAACAGCATGACCGCTCCCGCCCCCCACGCCTTCTGCGGCTGCAGCCGCAACAGATGCACCTGCCACTGCAGGGTGTATCGCGCTACCTGCTCCTCGTCGCTCATGCGCCGAGCACCCTCGCCAACAGCCCTGCGTTATTATAAGCAGAACCCTCCTCCACGTCAAGGGTAACTATTCTGCGCTTCCGGTAAACATCCCTTCCCCAACAAAAAGAGGGTCACGCATCGGCGTGACCCTCTCCCTACAAACAGGACGCTCTACGCGCGGCGTCGGCGCAATGTAAACAGCCCCATCACTCCACTGCCCAGCACCAGCAGACTGGCGGGCTCGGGTACGGGAACCGTCTCCAGATAGAAGTTCGCCTTGGGGTTGCCTCCAAAATACCACAACCCGCTATTGTCCTTCATGAATACATCCTGGCTGGAACCGATGGTAGGCGGGTCGTAGATGAGCAAACCAGCGTTCGCAGCACTGAACGAGAAGCCTATCCAGAGGTCGGCTGGAGCAGCCAGCGGTGTGGCAAGCGTGATGGTGTAAGCATACGCGCCCCCACCTGAGAGCGTGCCCAAGGGGTACGACGCCAGCAAGGGGGCTGGCAGGTTGTACCCGTTGAGGTCGTAGATGTACATGGTCACGTCAGGAGCTGCTGTCGGCGCATAGTAGCCGAACGTAATCTGCGCAATCGGCAGGTTGGTGGTGCGATACACATCATCCGCCACGATAGCTCCTGCCCCGCCTGCATAGTAGTAGCCGGTGAAAGTGGTAGTGTTGCTGTAGTCGGGAGCCACCTGTGGAGCCAGCCCGTTGTTGTTCAGATTCACACCGGCAGGCACAGGCTGTGCAGTCAACCGAACCTGCGCGTTCGCCAGCGCTGCGGCACCTAACAGCAAAGCGGTCACCAGTAAAGTGCGAAACATGCGAACCTCCCTTCCTTTCATCAAAAAGTGGTGTTACCCTATCATAATAAACTTCTTCGCATATTTAGGTCAAGCAAATGGCATATATTAGACAAAAAACCCGTACTTTTACGGGTATACAGAAGTAGTGTACAAACACTTTTCATGCTATTTTGTCATGCTCAGCGTTAGCGAAGCATCTCAATCCATCACGTGTGGTGGAACAGAGGCGGTCCGCCAATGCTCCTTCTTCTGGAAGGCGAGGCTCCGGCGAAGCCGTTGTGGAATATGATATTTGGCTCACCGGGGGTTCGCCATCCAAAGTTGCGAGCACGAAGACCGACAAATTTATTCTTCGCTCTTGTCAAACTTGAAACATCCCGTGGTGACGAGCATCTAAAGAGATGGAAAAATCACGGGCACCTTGCGATTACTGTAGAAAAGAAGGTGGCAATAGATGAAAGTGTGCGTAGAGTGGTGGACAGCGCTATCGGCGTATGTGGACGATTGCTTGCCCCCGGATGAGCGCGAGCGCTTAGAGACTCATCTCGAGGGGTGTGCATCCTGTCAGCAAACGCTGGTAGAGCTACAGTCATTGCGCCAGAGCATGAAGCTCCTGCCCCATTACGAGCCCCCGCCCATGCTGAAGGCACGAATACTATCTGCAACCGTAGACCAGCCCACGTGGCGCGAGAGACTGGCAATGAGCTGGAGGAAGGTGGTCTGGCGTGCTTCGATGGCAACGGCTGCCGCGATGCTCGCGCTGATTGCCTGGCAGTTCCTCCCACGACAGGTACCACAGGCAGTGAACACGTTCGTTTCGAATGTTACGGTGAGGCAAGAGCCTGCTAAACGACAGCAGGCAAAGAGACCGCAGCCGCCCTCCGCATCGAATGCGGTAGTGGCATTCGGCAAGAAGCCTCTGAATGCGCAACGCCAGGCGGCGCAACGCTACTCGAAGCCTGCCTCACCCAGTTCCTCGTCTCCCAAGAGCGAGGTCAGGTGGGCGACCGTAGCGCGTACGCCGATTGCTGCAGAGCCTGCTCCTGCTGATGCACTGCAAGGGGAGCCGGTAATCGAGGAAGATGTACCCCATATTGACGTCAGCAGCCCACCGGCAGGTACGGACGCACAGGTTGCTGCTCGACCGGATGAGTCGGAAAACAAGACCGTTGCGGCGCGCTTCACCATTCCCGCTGAGGTGCTGAATCAGGGCGCCGGTGGGTTAGAGGCTCTGCGCGAGCAAATCCGCATCCGTAATCAGGAACAATGGAATGTGGAGATAAAACGCAAGCTGCAGCGTAAACAGGTAGATGTAGACGTCATCACCGTGCGATTCTGATGAGGTCGTCGGTTCGCACCATATTCCTTGCGGTATTTGCCTTCGCGGCGATAGACCCCGCGTGGGCACAGGGAAGCTCGCCTGCCCCCATCCCCTTAACGGAAGGACGTATCACCGCGCCAAAGCCTGCAGCGGGAAGCTCACAGGTTGGGCAGGCGAACGCCGACCTGCTGCGGGGCAACGGCACCCGAGCGGGCTATTTGCTGCGCTACGGAAACATCGTGCCCGAAAGCGAGCGTGTCATAATAGATGCGCGTACCCTGCAGCGCAACCGCGACTATACCATCGACTATACTACCGGCACTCTCTTCTTTACCGAACCGGTGCGCACCTCGCAGACGATACGGGTACAGTACCGTTACATGCCCGGCTCCGGTGAACAGCGCGGATTGCTGCAGGCGCCCTCGATGATGCTGCAGTTCCGACAGAGCCAGCTAAATATGGTTTACAGCTCCAGCGCGTTCCTGCGTCGCGAGGATGGCACTACCCTGCAAACCGATACCTACGGTATGCAAACCCGCCTGCATCTCACCGGCAACAGCGCGGTAGAAGGCTTACTGTTCTTCTCCTCGCAGAAAGCGGTGCAAGCAGTAGCCGACCCCACACTACAGCCGGGTGCACCTGCACGTCCCAACACACAAGCCGCCGCCGGCTCAGACCGCCTCATCCTACAGAACCTGAACTGGAGCGTAGGCGGGTTGCAACTACGAGGCACGTACCAGGACGTAGGACAGCGGTTTGCGGGCTTCGCGGCTCTGCGCGAACAAAAAGCCGCGCCGGAACAGCTGCTCGGCTGGCTGGAGAAAGAACGAGGAATGCGCCGGGTGAGCTACGGATTGGGTTACGTCGTGGGCGGCATGAACCTGCAGAGCGACATCAGCCGTATTAACGACGGCAAAGGCGAAATCCGGCAGGCGCAGTACAGCGTGCAGACGAAGCAGGTGGAGCTGCGCTACAGCGAACGCAAGATTGACCCCCTGTTCCAGCGGTTTAACGACCTGCGTGAGGACCAGCGGGCACAATGGGCGAAGGAGCGCGGGCTAACACGCGACACGCTCTCTGCCCTGCTCCATCTGAGCGGCAATTCGCAATTGAGCTATGAGCGTCAACGCATTCTGGATACCGGCAGCGGCATCGAACTGAGCACCTATCTGCTGCAAACCGCCGGACTGAAGCTGACCTACAGCACGCAGGAGATTGGCAAAGAGTTCACCCGGTTTAATGACCTCGCCGAAGCACAGCGGGCACAGTGGGCGAAGGAACGTGGGTGGGTGCGCTCTTTCCTGAGGGCGGAACTACCGCCGTTCAAAGGCACGAACCTGCCTTCGCTGTTCATGCAGCAAACTATCCGCACCGAAACGGGGAACCTGAACTTCCGGCAGGTGTCGTTGAACACCCAGACGGTGCAGGTGAACTACACCCGGCAGGGTACCGACCCCGGCTTCGCCATTGCAAACCTGACGCCGGACGAGATAAACCAGATGGCTCTGCTGGCGCGTCAGCAGGTGGAACCGGGCGCGAACGCCGTGACCGACAACGATAGAAAGCAGATACTGCGCGAGGCAGGACTGCAGCGTGAAACCCTGCGGGTGAACATGGCTGCCACCGCCAACGCCCAGGTCAGCGTGGTCAAGACGACAGTAGAGGACGCCAGTGGCGACGTGAAGCGCACGCAGGTCGCTTATACCAGCCCGAAGTTCGAGGTGGCTTACCAACAACAAAGGGTCAGCGAAGGCTTCAGCCGACTGGGAGACCTCACCGACCCCGAGCGCAAACTCTACGCCGGCGAGACCGGCATCGAGCGCAGACTTATCAGCACACGCTTCGCGCTGGACAAGAACGTATCGTTAAGCGCACTGTTCGGCAATATCCGTGATTCGCAGGGATCGGTCATCAGGCAATCTTATGCCCTGCGCACACCGCGTCTGTCGTTGTTCGCCAACCTCAAGCAGGTGGACCCTGCCTTCTCGCGCATCGGGGACCTGACAGAGAGCGACCGAAACGACCTGAGCGGTCTGCTCGGCTTCAAATACTTCGACCTGTCCGCACAATGGCAGGTGAGTAAAACACTGTGGTTCGAAGGCTTCTGGATCGACTCGCGCAACGCGCAGGTGCAGCAGATGCATCGACGCCAGCGGCTGTATTTCCAGTACCAGCCACAGGCAACCACACGCATTACCCACCTGAACGACCGCACCAACCGTGATGGCGCGACGGAGGTGCTGCAGCGCCAATGGCGCGAGACAACCACCATTGACCATGCTCTGGGCAAAGGGCTGAAGTTCTCGGCGTATCGCGACCGGATTGACGATGAAGGCGTGCTGTTGCAACCCACCTCTACGCTGACCAACTTCTGGCGTGTGGAATCCGATAAGAGCCGACCGATGTGGTTCGTCGTGGAGCAAAAGCACCTGCGTCGCACCGATGGCTACTACGACCTGGCGGATACCCTGCAGGTGCAAACGCCCGTCTCTCGAAGCGCTATCATGCAGTTCACCGAGCAGCGGTTCGGGCGTAGCGACCGCCCATCCGAGCTGATACGCACGGTTGCCTCACAGTGGCTACTGCGCAAAGACCTTACCTTTGCCATGAGCCTATCCCGCCGCACCACCAGCGCCGATACCGGAAGCCTCTTGAAGAGCTTCGCCCTGTCAGGTCCGGTGCTGAACTTCGCGAACGTAACTGGCAAATACGACGAGCTGCGTGTAGACCGCGCGAGCACCAAAGCGCAAAGCGAAATCTCCGTCTCCTCGCTGAAGCCGTTTAACGCGCTTGGATTGACGAATATCCAGTTCACCGGTGCGTACGCCGCGCTGGCAGACCACGCGAGCTGGCAAAAAGAGACCCGTACCGGACGTATCACCGCGAACCTGGGCAAGCACGGTCTGCTGGCGGAATATACCTCCGCCTTCATCCCGCAGGCGGCGGACAGGTTGGTGATGCGCACCTACCAGTTCACCGTCGCCCCGATGAGCAACTTCAAAGGGGAAGTGTACTACCGCATGATTGAACAGCCTAACATGGAAACGTGGCACGTGCGGCGCTACTCACTGGATTGGCAGGTAAACCCGAACACCTCGCTCAGCCACCAGCTCCTGACCCTGCCCGAACAGGGCAACAACCGTGTACAGCCAATCGGGCTGAACGTCTGGAAACTGAGTTCCCGTCTGAACGCCCGTCAGATGCTCAACGGCGAATACCGCATCGAAACCGATTATACGAAACGGCAAATCATCCGCCGCGCACTGCTGAGTGTCGCAGGCAAACTCTCCGCCCTTGCCAGCGGGGAGGTCGGCTATAGCCTCGACTCGGTTAATTATCAGGGCAATAAAGGCACGGCACACTCCTTCCACCTGCGTTACGGCTGGCAGCTGGACGATGAACACTTCCTCAACCTGAGCCTGCGCCTGACGAACTACCAGCACCGTGTACCGGAAGGTCTGTCGCGCAACGAGCTGGCAGGCACGCTGGAATACAAAACCCGCTTCTAAACGGTGATATAATACTTCTGGTAGAGAATCCAGCTTGCAGGGTACCCGTGCACCTTGTGACAGGGAAAAGCGCGTGTGCTGGCGAAAGAGATTGGTGACGGGATGCCGCAATCTGCAGGGAGGAAGAAGGAGACCAAACCATGATCGTTCCAACCCGCGTACTGTTCGAGCACGCATACGGCAAGTATGCGCTCGGCGCTTACAACATCAACAACCTCGAGCAAGCAATGGGGCTGTTCCGGGGTAATATGGAGTCGCAGGCGCCTTTCATCATCCAGATTAGCAAAGGCGCGCGCTCTTACACCGATAAACGCATGTTAGAGGCGATTATCCGCACGGCGGAGCAAATCTGGCCGGACGCGCTGTTCGCGGTGCATCTGGACCACGGCGATGAGCAGACCTGCTACGACTGCATTGAGAGCGGGTTCTACTCGTCGGTGATGATCGACGGCTCGCACCTGCCTTTCGAGGAGAACATCGCGGTCACGAAGCGCGTGGTCGATGCAGCACACGCAAAGGGCATCAGCGTGGAAGCGGAGCTCGGCATGTTGGGTGGCGTCGAAGAACATATCTCGGTGGACGAGAAGGATGCTCGCCTGACCGACCCCGCCGAAGCGGAGGAGTTTGTCAGACGCACCGGCTGCGATAGTCTTGCGGTGGCTATTGGCACCAGCCACGGCGCGTATAAGTTCAGCGGCTCGCAGCGCATCCATCTAGACCGCGTCGAGGCAATCCAGAAGCGTCTGCCCGGCTTCCCGCTGGTGATGCACGGCTCGTCGTCGGTGCCGCAGGACGAGGTGGAGCGCATCAACGCCGCAGGTGGCTGTTTGAAGGGCACCAAGGGCGTAGACCCCTCGCAGTACCTGCCCGCCGCCAAGCTCGGTGTGTGCAAGATTAACATCGACACCGACGGACGCCTCGTGTGGTGCCGCGTGCATCGCGAGTTCTTCCGCGACCACTGCGACAAGTTCGACCTGCGCGAACCGGGCAAAATCTTCATGCAGGAGTACGCCAAGTTCATCGCCAGCCGCAACGAACTGCTCGGCTCCGCCGGACAGCTCGAATCGGCTCGCGAGTACGCGAAGAAGGCGCTGGCAAAGTAGCCCGCCCGAGCCGTGTGAACGCCCCCTACCCGACCTCCCCCGTGGACGGGGGAGAAACTGCTCCCCCCCGCTCGTGGGGGGGCTGGGGTAGGGGCTAAGCCGGCTCACCCGAAGGTTCGCCCTCCAGCTCCATCGCGAGACAATCCCTCTGGAGGGCGAGGCTCCGTCCGAGCCGTCAGGTTTCGGTCGCGACGGAGCGCGACCCTCCACAGCTTCTGGAAGGAAGACACGTTCTCCAGCGTGAACAGAGTGTTGTGATTGTTCATCGTATAGGCATATCGATTGCGTTATTGCTTCTGCTTATCCCCGCTAGCGCTCAGCGGGTGGTGGTGCTTTGCCTGCAATCGGAGAATGTGCCCTCGTTGATTCGCCACACTGTGGACATACCCGGCGCACAGGCGCTGGTGCTGAGCCGGGTGGCGTCGTCGCCAGCACAGGGTGCTGCCTCTCTGTCGCAACAGCAGTGGGAGCGCAGTGCATATCTCACCTTGAACGCGGGCACACGCGCTCTCGTGCCGGACCGCCTGCCTGTGGACGGCATAGAACGGTTCCGGCAGCTGGTGCAGGCAAACAGCCGATGGGGGTATCCAGTGGTAATCGGGCTGCTGCCGGAGGAGTTGAAAGCGCGGAGGGTGCGGTTCCGCTACCTGACCACGCGCATCGACTCACCCATGTTGCTGGTGGGTGCGCCTTTCCCCGAACCGGATACACGCCTCGTCCCTGATTGGGCAACCCTGCTTCGGGTAGCGCAGTTCGTCACACGAGGGCATTCACGCCTGATGTTATGGATCGACGCCAGCGGTGTCAAATCGGAGCAGCTGGAAGGCGTGGTACGGCAATTGCAAATGAGCCTCACCCAGCCTCTGGATGCCCTGTACCTGCTTTGCGCAGTACCGCACGAGGCAGGGGACGGCTCCCGACTGGGATGGGTGATGCGTCTGGGCAGGAACGGAACAGGGTTGCTGGCGGCAAACTCCACCCGCTTGCCCGGTTTCATCACCCTGCCCGACCTTACCGCAACGTGGCTATCTCACTTTGGATGCACCAGACTTCCCTCCGGTGTAGTTGGCTCGCCGGCGCAGGTGGTCCCCAATGACGAACCGGCACAGGCAACAGGACGGCTGTACGAGTCGCTGATGCGGCAGGTGTGGTGGAATCGCACCATCGGTACTCTGCCGATGCTACAGGCGGTAGTGCTCCTGCTGGCGATGTGCATCCGATGGTCGTCGGGCAGGATTATCCGCACTCTGTGGTTGTTTCCCTGTCTGCTGCCGGTGCTGGGGGTGTCACTTGTGCCGGTGCTCATCTGCTTCCCACTGGGGGGCATCTCCCCGGCGATAAGGTTGGGCATCTGGGCGTTATGCATGATAGCGCTGCTGGGCGTGCTGTCACGCCTTCCCCTGCGTCAATCTTTGCACGGGCTGGCGATGGTGCTGATTATCTTCAGCGCGGTAGACCTGCTGCGCGGGAGCAACCTCTTACGCTGGAGCGGTTTTGGCTACGTCTTACAGGAGGGAGCGCGCTTTTACGGTGTAGGCAATGAGTTAGCGGGCAGTCTGTTTGGAGCACAAAGCGGGTTCCTGCTGGCAGAAAGTGCGGGCTGGGGTCTTTTGCGCTGGCTACTGACCGCATTGGCGATGGGTGCTCCTTTCTGGGGGGCGAACGTGGGCGCGTTGCTCTCCGCGCTCGGTGTCGCGCTGAGCGGTGCACTGCTCTCACGCAGACTGCGCCTGCTCGCGGCGGTGGCTGTTGGCGCGGTCTTGCTTGGGGTAGTATTGTGGGAAATCGTCTCCCCTTCTCCTACCCATCTGGGCTGGACACTCCAACATACCCCGACGCTGCTCCTTACTGTAGAGCGCAAGCTGCGGATGAACGCCACGTTGCTGGTCAGTAGCGCGTGGACGCCTCTGTTGCTGGTCGGTTTGCCGGGGTTGAAGGGTGCGCCTGTACCGGTATGGGCGGGCGCGCTGGCGTTACTTTTGCTCAACGATTCGGGCGTTGTGGCGTCTGCGGCGATGCTGGCGTGGTGGTGGGCATGGCGAACGGCGCAACAGGAGGCAGGATAGTGAACCTCTCCCCTGGCCCCTCTGCTGTGAAGCTTACTGCATGACACTTTGGGGGCTACCAAGAGGGCTCGGAGCCTGAGTTCGGCTCCGAGCCTTGACCAAACAGCACCAAAACCAACACACCCTGCCTATCTCGCGCCCACAACACCCCGCACCACACACTGAAACAAACCCAAACACACCATCCGCCAAAAAACACGACAACACCCCACACACCCGCCACAACGCGCCCCACACAAACAACCTTCAACCCCTTAAGCTAACACAACCGACACTGCTGGCATGTCAACAACAACTGCTCGCCATCACCGCGACGAACCCAGTAACTGTACACTCGCAAACCTAGCTGAAACAGGGATGAACCCCCTGTAACCACACTACCCGGGCGCTGCGCCCATTCCCGAAGCCTGGCACGTATCGCCTCTCCTCAACCCGAAAGATTCGCGTCACACCATCCCACCACACTTTCCGCATCGGCTTCAAAGTCGAACTTCGCCTGTTCCATCCAGCCACGGCTTCGGTGCACATTGTATCCCTCCCCGTTAAGAATACGGCGCACACAGGGGGTCTCCCACCACCATATCCTTCCAGAACAGATAAGGCGTTGCCATCCAGAAACTCTCGGCGAGGGTATAGCCGTCGGTATAGCGGTCGAAGAGGATGTCGGCACGACAGAGAGCGTCGGCATACGGTTCGGAGACATAACCCTTCACGCCCGTCACCCCTGCCTTAATCAGGTCGGCGATGAGCGATTGCCCTTTATCGGTGGGCAGAAACGTACGGGCACTGGTGGAGACGGCGGTCTCGGCTATCGCGCCGGGCAGGAAGGTGTTGCTCAGGTACAGCTCCTTCTTATACTGCGGGTCGTTACTGCCCCACGAATAGTAGCCCATCAGCCCTTTTTGCCCTCCGATGAACTCCTTTGTGTCGTCCAGCAGCACGTGCATCTTCTTGCTCTGCAGCAGCCGGGCGGCGCGGCGCATCGACTCGTTCACCTCGCCGTATGCATTGCGCTGATGGGAGGGGCTGATGTCCAGCAGGAACAAGCCGGTCGCTCGCCGCGCTTTCAGCGCACGCTCCAGCAAGGCGTTTGCATCGGCGAAGGTGTAGCCGTCTAAACGGGCGGTGAGGTACAGTCCACCGTAGCGCTCAGACGAGAACGCTTCCCTTTTGCCAAAATACGGGTTGCGACTGCGAGGCGATACCGACAGGTTCATGCACATCAGCAGGCTATCCACCGAAAAGCCCCTCTGCGCGGTTTTAATCGGCACGCCCTTGACCAACAGCAGAAAGTCTATCCTCTCGGTGAGTTTGCGCTCGCGCAACGCCTTGCGCACCGGCGACTGAACATCGGTGAGGTAGTCGCCCTCGGGAATGCTCTCTGAGTCGGTACACTGCAACAGGATAAGATGTTCCTCTGGTACCGCCCGGTCGCGGCAGTACTGTCGCGCCAGTTTTTCCGAATCGGGCAGCGTGCGGTTCGCGACCACCGCCACCCTTCGACCGGGCGGATTTGCCAGAGGTTGAGTTCGCATGGCTCATTTCCTCAGCTTCCCATAGCGCGTGCTCCCGCCATCGTTGGCGTGCCGGCGGGACGTTGCGCCGGAGGCTGGTCCATCCCCAGCAAGGCGTTGAACTCTTTGACATCCTTCGCCTTGCCCAGAGCCTCTTCGTAGGTGACGATACCGCGTTTCACCAGCGACGCCAGCGACTGGTCCAGAGTCATCATGCCTTGCTTGGTTCCTGTCTGTATCAGCGAGGTGAGCTGGAACGTTTTTGCTTCGCGGATGAGGTTGCGCACGGCGGAGGTGCCTACCAGCACCTCGAACGCCGCCACCCGCCCCTTGCCGTCGGCACGCTTACACAAGGTCTGTGAAATCACGCCCACCAGGTTTACTGACAGCTGCATACGGATTTGCTGTTGCTGGTAGAGCGGAAACACGTCTATCACGCGGTCTACCGTTTGCACTGCGTCAGGCGTGTGCAGGGTACCGAACACCAGGTGCCCCGTTTCGGCGGCGGTAATGGCGAGGTGGATGGTCTCCAGGTCACGCATTTCGCCCACCAGAATCACGTCGGGGTCCTGGCGCAGCACGAACTTGAGTGCATTGGCGAAGGAATGGGTATCGGTATCCAGCTCGCGCTGGTTCACCAGAGCCACTTTCGGCTCGTGTACGAACTCTATTGGGTCCTCAACGGTCACGATATGCACCGGGAAGTTTTCGTTGATGTAGTGGAGCATCGCCGCCTGCGTAGTGGACTTGCCCGAGCCGGCGGGTCCGGTCACCAGCACCAGTCCGCGCGGGCGTTCGGCGAAGTATCGGCACACGGGAGGCAGGTGCAGCTCTTCCATCGTCTGGATGCGATAGGGGATGACGCGGAACGCCGCCTGCACGTTGCCCCGCTGCTGATAGATGTTGCCGCGGAAGCGCGACAGTCCGCGCACCTCATACGCAAAGTCCAGCTCCAGCTCCTTTTCAAACCGCTCCCGCTGCGCCGGTGAAATCACGCTGAAGCAGAGCTCGCGCACCCGTTCCGGGCTGAGCTTGCCGTATTCTTCCATCGGATACAGGTCGCCGTAAATGCGAACCATCGGATATTGATTTGCCTTCAGATGCAGGTCGGAACCGTCTCGTTGCACCACTTTGGTCAGAAGCTCGTCTACGGTAACCGTCATGGTTCATCTCCCTTGCGTTGCTCGGTATTTGGGATGGACAACAGTTTTCGTGAAACCGCTCGCGCGGGTGTAAAATCGGGGTTCACTCGCTGGCGGTAACAGGTGGCAATGGCGTTGACGCAAATGCCGGTAGCCACCGCCACATTGAGCGAGGTGGTTGCGCCGTAGAGTGGTATCGCCACATGTTGTTCACACTCCGCCAGCACATCGGGAGGCACGCCGTGCAGCTCCTCGCCGACGACCAGCGCCACCGGGAAACGCCACTGCATGCGCTCCAGCGGCACAGCCCACTCGTCCAGATGCAGTGCCACCACGCTGTAGCCCTTTGCCCGCAGGGCGCGGACTTCTTCCAGCGGGACGCTCCAGCGATGCGGTTGCCACTTTTCTGCTCCTACTGCGCCCGCGTAGTTCTTGTCGCGTCCATCGCATCGGCTAAACACCACTTCCTGCACACGAAACGCCTCGGCGATGCGCAGGATGTTGCCGTGATTGATTTCCTTGTCGAGATAGCTGCACACAAGAACCAGAGGCAGGCGAGGCAGATGGGGCAACCTCTCGCGCAGACCAGGGTCGGTTTCCGGTCGCCCGCTGGCTTCCCACTCACGGCGTATGTGCTCTGGCACAGTAGCGTTCATGCTATACCTGAACACCTGCCATCATGCGTTGGGCGCGCTGTTCGAAGTCGCGTGGATTGGACGATTTGGCAATGGCGTCTTCAAAGTCCACCAGACCTTTGCGCACGAGGTTGAGCAAGCAGCTGTCTAGGGTCTGCATGCCATACTCTGCGCCGGTCTGGATGTCCATGTAGAGCTGGTGTGTCTTGCCTTCGCGAATCAGGTTGCGTACAGAGGGCGTAGCGACCATCAGTTCGAACGCCGCCACGCGCCCTGTGCCCTCGGCGTTCGGCAGCAACGTTTGCGAGAGCACGCCCACCAGTACCACCGACAGCTGCATCCGTATCTGCTGCTGTTGCTCTGGTGGGAACACGTCCACGATGCGGTCGATGGTTTGTGGAGCGTCCTGTGTATGCACGGTGGACATCACCAGGTGCCCGGTTTCCGCCGCGGTGATGGCAAGGTGGATGGTCTCCAGGTCGCGCATCTCGCCCACCAGAATCACGTCGGGGTTCTGGCGCATCACGTGACGCAGCGCGTCGGCGAAGGAATGCGTGTCCACGCCCAGCTCGCGCTGATTGATGATAGACAGTTTGTCGTGATGCATGTACTCGATGGGGTCTTCAATAGTCATAATGTGGCAGCGTTTGTGGGTGTTGATATGGTCAATCATGGCTGCCAGCGAGGTAGACTTTCCCGAACCGGTAGGTCCTGTTACCAACAGCAATCCGCGAGGGCGCATTGAGAGCTCTTTGACTGCCGGCGGCATTAACAGTTCATCGATGGTGCGGATGCGAAAGGGGATGAGGCGCAACGCCGCCCCCACGCACCGCTGTTGCCAGAACATATTGACGCGAAATCGCGCCAGCCCCGGCACCTCGTACGAGAGGTCCAGCTCTTTATCGCGCTCAAAACGTTGTTTGCGCTCCTCGTTCAGAATGGCGTAGAGCAAATTTTTCACATCCTCGGCGGTGAGGCGCGGCAGGTCGGTGCGCTTCAGGTCGCCGTGAATGCGCAAAATGGGCGGTTCTCCCGCGCGCAGGTGCAAATCGGAAGCGTCGCGCTGCACCACCATGCGCAACAGGTCATCTATGTGCATAATCCGTACTTTCCTCCCAGAATAGTCGGCTATGGTTTCTTCAGTAATCGTTAGCGTCGCAGCATCTGGCGCAGCTCGGTCAGGTTGCCTGCGTACGCCAGCGCGTCCTCCTCGCTAATCAGCCCCTGTTTATAGTACTTGTACAGGCACTGGTTCATCGTCTGCATTCCCCAGAACTGCCCTTCCTCGATGGCGCTATAAATCTGTCCCACACGTCCCTCCTCGATGAGTTTGGCAATGGTAGGGGTGGAAATCATCACTTCTACGGCGGCGATGCGCCCACTGCCGTCTTTCAGGGGCACCAGTTTCTGCGAGACGATGCCTCGCAGCGAGTTGGACAGACGCATACAAATCTGAGGTTTGTCGTGGGGTGGGAACATATTGATGATGCGGTCCATCGTCTCCGCCGCGCTGGGCGTGTGCACCGTCGAGAAGACCAGGTGTCCGGTCTCCGCCGCCTGCAGGGCGACGTGCATGGTCTCGATGTCGCGCATCTCACCGATGAGGATAACGTCCGGGCTTTCGCGCACCACGTACTTCAGCGCGTCGCTGAAGCTGTCGGTATCGATGCCCACCTCGCGCTGGCTGACGATAGCCATCTTATCCGGGTGCACGAACTCGATGGGGTCTTCAATAGTGACGATATGACAGCGGCGGGTGTTGTTGATGAGGTCAATCATTGCCGCCAGAGTGGTGGATTTTCCACAACCGGTCGGACCGGTTACCAGCACCAGTCCCTGTCGCTGTTTGGCAAGTTCGGCGACCGCCGGGGGCATCTTCAGCTCTTCCAGCGTGTAGATGTCCAGCGGGATGAGGCGGCAGACCATCGCGATACTGCCGCGCTGCTGGTAGATGTTGGCGCGCACGCGGGTAATACCCTCGATGGTGAACGCGAGGTCCAGCTCGTGGCGGTGCTCGAACCGCCCGATTTGTTCATGCGTCATCACGCTATAAGCCAGGTTGCGCGTGTCATCTGCCGAAAGCGGAGGCAGGTCCATCGGCTGCACCTTGCCGTGCACCCGCAGCGTGGGCGGTGTGTTCTCCTTAATAAACAGGTCGGACGCTTTGACCGACGCCCCGTAGCGCAGTAACTCGCTCAGTTCCAACATCGGTGTTATCCCTCTCTTGTGGATTCATGATGTGGTGCAGATGCCGGTAATCGGGAAGCATGGAGCGTTGCCCAGCGCATTACCAGATATGCCAGACTTCCCAGCGCCAGTGACACCAACGCCCAGCCTGCGATCCGCCAGCCCAGCCCCGTTGGCTTGTGATTGAGCTGCTGTGGCGTCTGTTCCGGCACCGGTTGGTGGAACGGCACACTCAGGTCTACATCGGCGGCGTGGCGCAGGATGCGCACCTGGTAACGGTAGACGCTGGGAGTATGGGTAAGCCTCAGCTGCAGGTCGCGTGTTGTCCACTCGCGCAAACCCTGAAAGGGCATGTCTCCCTGCACCAGAAAGTATATTTCGAAAATGTCTAAATCCGAGAAAGCACGCAGAAAGGGTTCCACAGGTAAGCCGCCGCTACGACGGTCTATGACGTTGCGGGCGCGCCCAATGACGTCGGTGAGAGGAGGTAGCGTGCTGCCCGTCTGAGATTTTGGGGATTCGGTGCGCACCTTCAGTAGTCTTCCCTGCCATCCGCCGTAACTGAGCAGGCGTTTAAATCGCTCCGCCGCCTCCTTTTCGGGTACGGCGGTATTAAAGGCGAAGTTCACATGGTCCTCCCCGGTGCTGGTGGAGATAACCACAACGATGACCTGTGGGGGAATCTCTTGCTGCGCCGTCACAGCTCCGGCGAGAAGACAGGCAAAGAGAGCCAGTAGTATCGAACGCATTGGCGTATAGGGATAACCCCTCTGTTGAGATTCGTTTCTTCCGACGGCGCAACCGTTCATGATGCTTCCTGCACAGCGTTTGTGATGATACCTGCCCAAGACACACCCTGATTGTATCAAACAAGAGGGCGAAAGGTCAAGGTTTGGTGGCTTCACTCGCTGATGTGCTTCGCACAGAGCAGGATTTTCGCCCCAGAAACCGAGGCAAAGAACATCCCACCGGTTTCCCGGTGGGATGTTCGCTACAGGCTCAGCCCACTCCTGCAGGCTCCGGTGGGTTCTCCGCTTCGGAGATTTCTTTCTTGAGGAACACCAGTCTGCCGTCCTCGTCCAGCGACGCGAGCACCGTGTCGCCTTCGCTGAAGCGTCCGAGCAGAATCTCCTCCGCCAGCGGGTCCTCAATCAGTCGTTGCACCGCACGGCGCAACGGGCGTGCACCGAACTGCGGGTCAAAGCCCTCGCGCGCCAGCATCTCGCGCACTTCCTGCGTTATCTCCAGTTCAATGCCTTGGGCGCGCGCCTGTTGTACTACCCGTCCGACCATCAGGTCTACAATCTGCAGGATTTCGTTGAAGGTGAGCGCGTGGAAGACCACAATCTCGTCGATACGGTTGAGGAACTCGGGGCGGAAGGTGCGCTTCAGCTCGTCCATGATGCGCCCCTTCATGCTCTCGTAGTCGCGCTCCGTCTCCTCTTTGGGCCTGGAAGAGGTCAGGAAGCCCATGCTGGGTTCTCCCTGAATGGAGCGTGCGCCGAGGTTGGAGGTCATGATAATCACCGTGTTCTTAAAGTCCACCACCCTGCCCTGCGAGTCGGTCAGGCGACCGTCCTCGAAAATCTGCAGCAGGATGTTGAACACTTCGGGATGCGCTTTCTCAATCTCATCCAGCAGCACCACCGAGTAGGGTTGCCGACGTACCGCTTCGGTGAGCTGTCCGCCCTCTTCGTAGCCCACATAGCCCGGGGGCGCGCCCACCAGCCTCGATACCGCGAACCGCTCCATGTACTCGGACATGTCGAGGCGGATGAGATTGTTCTCGTTGTCAAACAGGAAGGCAGCCAGCGCACGCGCCAGCTCGGTCTTGCCCACGCCGGTCGGACCGAGGAAGATGAACGTCCCAATGGGTCGCTTGGGGTCTTTCAGCCCGGAGCGGGCGCGGCGTATCGCCTTGCTCACCGCCATCACCGCCTCGTGCTGCCCGATGATGCGCTTGTGCAGCTCCTCTTCCATCTTCAGCAACTTCACCGTCTCAGCCTCCATCAGGCGCGAGACGGGAATGCCTGTCCACGACTGCACGATGTGCGCCACCTCGTCTTCGGTGACCACCGTGCGCATCTCCTGCCGTTTCAGGTTCCACTCCTGTTCGAGGTCGGCAGCGCGGTTTTGCAACACGGAGCGTTGTGAGCGCAGCTCCTGCACGCGCGAGTAGTCGCCCGATTTGTGCGCCAGCTCCAGCTCTTTTTCTATTTTGGCAAGCTGCTGTTTGACCTGACGCAGTTCACGCGGAGGCAGGGAGTACTGCAAGCGCACACGCGACGCTGCCTCGTCAATCAGGTCTATTGCTTTGTCGGGCAGATAGCGGTCGGTAATGTAGCGGTCTGCGAGACGCACCGCCGCGATAATGGCGTTATCTTCAATCTTCACGCGATGGTGTGCCTCGTAGCGGTCACGCAGACCGCGCAGGATTTCGATGGCTTCGTCCACGCTCGGTTCGCGTACCTGCACCGGCTGGAAGCGTCTCTCCAGCGCGGCGTCGCGCTCGATGTACTTGCGGTATTCGTCCAGCGTGGTTGCGCCGATACATTGCAGTTCACCGCGCGCTAGGGCGGGTTTCATGATGTTCGAGGCGTCAATCGCCCCTTCTGCCGCGCCCGCGCCTACCACCGTGTGCAGCTCGTCGATGAACAGGATGACCTCGCCCTGTGCTTTGCGCACTTCCTCCAGCACGCGCTTCATGCGCTCCTCAAATTCGCCGCGGTACTTGGTTCCTGCTACCAGCCCGGCAAGGTCCAGCGCCACGATGCGCCGCTCCTTGAGCACCTCCGGGATGTCACCCGAGACGATGCGCTGTGCCAGTCCCTCGGCGATGGCGGTTTTGCCCACGCCGGGCTCGCCAATCAACACGGGGTTGTTCTTGGTGCGGCGGGAAAGAATCTGGATGACGCGCTCGATCTCGGTGTGCCTGCCGATAACAGGGTCCAGCTTATCCTGTCGAGCCAGCTCGGTGAGGTCTCTACCGAATTCATCCAGGGTGGGGGTACGCGAGCGTTGGCGCGGTGCGGGCGCACCAGTATCGCTGGATTGCAGCGCCATCACCTCTCGGCGGGCGCGTTCCAGATCCACACCCAGTTTTGCCAGAACCCTGCCTGCCAGTCCTTCCCCCTCACGGATTAAACCTAGCAACAGGTGTTCCGTGCCGATATAGTTGTTGTTCAGCTGGCGTGCCTCATCGTAGGCGAGGTCAATCACGCGCTTGGCACGTGGGGTCAGCTGGGTCTCTTGACCGAGTCTGCCTTCCCCACGCGACACTTGCCGCTCGATTTCACTGCGCACACGACTGAGGCTGACGCCCATACGCTCCAGGATTCGTGCGGCAACGCTATCCGGTTCGCGTACCAGACCAAGCAACAGGTGCTCGGTGCTCACATAGTTTTCACCCAAACGTCCCGCCTCTTCCTGGGCGTAGAAGATAACGCGGCGAGCACGCTCAGTGAATCGCTGCCACATTGCTGACATGGGACCTCCTTGATCGGCAGCGGCGGTGCTTGCGGATGGTATCTCCCTTCGACAGCGCCTGCAAAGCCGACCGTACTCCACAAAAAGGTTGCTACCGCCTATTAGGTTACCCGTTTTGAGCCTGCAGATGCAAGCGCCTTGCCGAAGGGCGAACTATCCGTTGCGCACTTGCCGCACCAGCGTTCGCATCCTGATGGCGCGCCATTCGGCGTCATCGTGCTGGGCTTCCCAGCGCACTGCCATCAGCATCTCTTTCCAGACCTCAGCGCTCAAGCGACCCCAGCCTGCCATCGCGGCAAGGCTGATTACCGATAGCATCTGCAAGGCGTCTGCGGCTCTCAAGGTGCGTTGCTTACCAAGATTATGATACACCTGTTCTGCCTCTTCGTGCAACTGTTGCACCTGTTTTTGCAGTAACTGCTCCCGGGTGCGCTGCTCTGCCTGAGCGATAAACTGTGCCGTACCCGCTACCTGCGCGGCAACGGTCACCTCGTCTATGCCGATGCTATGCAGGTTGGATACCTGAAACAGCGCGCTGGCGGGCGTCCCCTCGCCGTACAAACCGCGAATAGTGCCTCCCAGCTCTGTGGCTGCCTGCCACACGGTCTGCAGCTGTGCCGTCCGTTCCAGAGCAGGCGTATACATCATCACCGAGACCCGCAGCCCCCACCCGATATTGAGGGAGGAGGCGGTTACCCACCCGTAATTGTCGGAGAAAGCCAGCCCCTCTTGCAGTGCCAACGCATCTAAGGCAGCGCGAGCCAGCGCAATACTCTCACGCACCTGCAATCCAGGCAGGATAGCCTGTACTCGAAGGTGGTCCTCCTCGTTTACCAGTACGCTCACGGCGCGCGCTTCGTCCACGATGAGTGAACCGTAGAGCGCGTTATCGCGCAGCTGGGGACTGGCAAGGCGTAGGTCTATCCACCGCTGTCGTTCGAAGGGTTTCATGCGGTGCGCGGGCAACACGTCGAACCGCCATCGGCAATAGCGCGCGGCTCGCTCCACACGGGCGCGTACCTGCTCCAGCTCCGCGCTGTCGGCGCACCAGGGAAAACGTGCCCAGACAAAGTTGCGGGCGTATCGGGCGCGGCTGCTGAGGATGACCTGTGACGGGTGCAGGGTGTGAAGCCAGTAAGCGTTCGGCTGGACGGAGACAGGCTGTGCGGGTGGAGAATGGGCGATTTCCGGCAGCGGTTCACCCTTGTGGCGAAGCGGTAATGACCATCGTTCCAGCCATCGGTCGATCGCCTGTGGGAGATAGCGATAACAGTCGGCGCAACCTGCTACCCCCTGTTCGGCAAGCAGGGCAATCTCTGTGGCACAGCGCGGGCAGGTGGAGGTGCTCTGAGGCTGGTCTGTAGCCTGCTGGAGCAGCGCGTAGCCCAGTGCTGCCTCTTCGGGAGCGAGTCGTACAAGGTATCGGCGGGTGCATTCTGCGCATAACAGCCGGGTATGACCGTCAGCGTGCACCCGCCACCGCACCGCGATGCGTCCGCAGACCTCACACCGTTGTTCAGACAGGCGTGCCACTGCTCCCTGTGTGTTCCTGAAACGCGGCAATGATGCGATGTGTTATCTCGCCGGGTTTGCCCGTGCCGATAGGACGTTCGTCTAAGGTAACCATCGGTACCACCTCGGCGGCGGTGCCGGTGAGGAACGCCTCATCGGCGGTGTACACATCGTACAGGGTCATCATCGTTTCGCGCACAGGGATGCCCATCCCCTCCGCCAGCATCATCACGGTAGCGCGGGTGATGCCAGCGAGGATGCCCGCAGAGGGCGGCGGGGTGTGCAATACCCTGTCCTTCACGATGAAGATGTTGTCGCCGGTGGCTTCTGCCACGTAGCCTTCGATATTGAGCATTAACCCCTCGCCTGCCCCCACGCGGTTCGCTTCCATCTTCGCGAGAATGTTGTTGATGTAGCGCCCCAGCGATTTAATACGCGGGTCTAAACATTGCGCCGGGGGGATGCGCGTGGAAACGGTGACCACATGCAAGCCGTTCTCATACATCTCGCGTGGATACAGCGCGAGGTCGGCGGTGGAGATGGCGATGGTCGGCTCCAGACGGATGTGTTTGGGGTCCAAGCCCAGCCCTACCCCGCGCGAAACGGTAACGCGGATGTAGCAGTTCGTTTCGCCGTTCTCGCGCACCACCGACTTGATGCGCTCGGTCATTTCTTCTTTGCTGATGGGGATGCCAATCATCAACGCACGCGCGCTGTGGTACAGGCGATCGACGTGTTCCTGCAATTTGAAGATGCGCCCGTTGTAGACGCGGATGCCCTCGAACACACCGTCGCCGTACAAGAAGCCATGGTCGTAGAGGTCAATCTTTGCCTCGGCTGGCGAGACCATCTGTCCATTCAAGTTCACAAAACGTCGCATGCCCTTTCCCTCCTGTAACGGTTTCAGTATAACGCGGTAGGGCTGGAAGCGTCAACCTGTGGTGGTAGAGAGTGGCAGTCTGTATCGCACGAGACCTATAACACTACGCCCCCCATACGGGGGGCGTAGGAGCCATTCACTTAGCAGATGCGGCGTCTTCTGGAGAGGAAAAGCCCTGCCAGCCCAACCCCCAGCACCGCCAGCGAAGCGGGCTCGGGAACGGTATCAATCAGGAAAGCCTCGTTGCGACCGGTAAGCACGTTATAACCGCGTCCTACCAGATATCGTCCATCTGGAGACATCCCATATACGACCCTCAACACCGAGCCGCTCGGAAGCAAACTGGCATACAGGGCGTTCAGGTCTTGCATCCCCGTAGCGGCAGTATATCGGAAGGCTACCGAAGCGCCTCCGACAGTCACTGCCCCCGCGATGATACTACCGTCAGCGCTCACCGCGATGGCGTCACCGCCGACCGCACCAGTGAGCATAGGCAGTGCGAGCATCGTGCCAGCTGTCCAGACAAAGGGTAGTTGCCGTCCGGAGGAGTCGAAGGCATAACCGACAATGGTTGTGCCGTCTGCAGAAACGGACCACGCTTCGCCATACTGCCCCCCCAGCGTGCCCATATTTTGTAAGCCTTCGGTGGGTGTCCAGCGGAAGGGCAGATTGCGCCCAGCGGTGTCGTACGCGAAGCCAACAACCACTGAACCATCTTGAGATACCGCTCTTGCAGCACTGGGACGTCCGCCGGGCAGCGCTCCTAAATTCTGAATGGAGCCGTTGTGCCACATCACCGCCCGCTGCAGGTCGTCCTGATCGTAAGCGAAGCCAACCACTCGACTTCCATCGAGGGCGATGCCCAATGCTGCGCCGGTGGAACCTCCCAACGTGCCCAGGTCGGTCATGACGCCACCTTGAAAGATGAAGGGGCGTGTCCGTCCTTGCGAGTTGGATGCGCTTCCGACGATAACGCTACCGTCTGCGGAGACCCCACGTGCTGCGGAAGAGGCTCCACCGAGCGTCCCCAAGTCTTCTAAACCGCCAGCCGCTGTCCACCGGAAGGCACGGAACGTACCGGCGCTATTACGCGCCCTACCGACGACAACAGACCCGTCTGCAGAGACAGCAAACGCTTCGCTCAAAGTGCCTCCAAACGTACCAAGCCAGGTAATCTGCTGAGCAGTCGCGCCGACCACTGCTAACATCAGCAGAACAGCCCCGTAGAAGGTCCGGAGGCGATGCATCCAACGAAACATTGTCAACCTTACCTCCTTTTCGAGAGATACTGAATTTAAATGGCGTAACAAATGCACGCCGCTTGGATTGCGCCATCTCAAAGGCGAGATGAAGCCTCTGGTATAGGCAAATTTAGAAGAGGGGTGGAGAACGTCCGCAGGGATTCAGGAGAAAAACGCCGGATAAATCAACGCGTATGATGATGACGAAGTTGTCTGGAAGAAGTTGAGGAAGAGTAGCCAACATCGGCAGCACGATATCGTGAAACGCAGGTGCGGTGTTGCACAAGCTGCAAGCGTGCTGCTCACCAGAATTATCGGACGCAGAAACCGTTTTGTGCACTTGCTGATGGGCAGGGTGGTGGTGAGTGGTGAAGCTAAAGGAGCTCCACACCCACAATGCAACCGACAAGAAGGTGATGACGCGAATCGAAAGCACTGCTCTCCTCTCTAATTGCACCATGCAAGACAATAACAAAGCCTTGTATACAATACCCCATCCTCACGCATGTTGTCAAGGTCAACGGAGGCTGTTCGAAAAATCATGGGAGCCACAACCCAAACAAAGACCCCTGCACCACCTACCTGCACCAAACCCACCAAGTTCCACAACACCCACATCCCCCACACCCGACTACGAGCCCCCGCAACGAACGAGAACCCACATAACTCCCATACGCACCCTTCACGCTCCCAAATACCTGCTCAATCCGATAACGACCCCGCAACACATCAGGATGCGCCTGCGCACGCGCCCGCGCACGCAACCGAGACAACGAACGAACCCCATGACAGACACCCTCCGACACACGCGCCACAGGCAACCAGCCAGCCTGCTCCAACGCCTCCAATAACTGCGCCCGATGCCCATACAACCCATCACCCACCAACAATGTGCCGTCCACCATCGCATACGGCGTGTCGGTGGTAGCCTCTTCTAACGCCATCCCCTGCTGAGCCAGCCACGCCAAGAGTTGATGCCAGCGTTCATCGGGAATGGTTTGAATGCGATAGACCAATGTGCCCAAAGCGGGCAGGGCATGGGTGGGAAGCGCCTCCGGGGCGCAGGCGTAGCGCAGTTGTCGCCACGAGGCGTTGTTGCGCACTTGCAGCAGGGCGAGGGTGAGGATGAGCGCTTCGGGGTAGAGGCGTGGTCGTCCGCGCGTTTTGGGCAGGGGATGAAGTTGGCAGAAGCGTTGC
>CALJAP010000218.1 GCA_938027655.1 uncultured bacterium
GCAAGCGACTTGACAACCTGAAAACGAGAAGGAGGGTCTCACGATGAAATCTCGTCGCGGTTTTACGCTGATTGAGCTGCTGGTGGTTATCGCGATTATCGCGATACTGGCAGCGATTCTGTTCCCGGTCTTCGCACAGGCTCGGGAGAAGGCACGACAGGCTTCGTGCTTGTCCAACATGAAGCAGATCGGCACTGCAGCACGCATGTACGTGCAGGACTACGATGGGATGTCCATCTGGGATACGTACTGGCAGTTCACCCACTTCCCCAACACGTGGTCAGGGTTCATCCTGCCGTACGTGAAGAACGAGGACATCTTTCGCTGCCCGAGTCACGGAGTGCCGCGTAAGCCTTGGAACACCGACCCTTACGACTGGGTACCCGAGTGGTATTACAAGAGCTACGGCATCAACGTGTACGGTGCCGTTATCTACATAAAGCCGGACAATACTGTAAGCGAGTTCATGCTCGATCTAATAAAACGTCCGGCAGAGCGCATCTGGTTCTTCGAGGTGTACGACGCGGACAACAACGACCAAGGATTGGGTTACAATGCCACATGGGGGCCTAGTCACTGGGCATTCCGTCATACAGACGGGATGAACGTTGTGTTCATAGACGGTCACGCCAGATACGTGACTCGGAGAATACTGGAGGGATGGTGGAACGACCGGTCGCTCAACCCGTGTACCGGACGTTACCTGTACATCTACTATCCTTGGTCGTCAGACAACTCGTGTCCGGGTTCCTAGGGGTAGCGAAATGACTAAGAAGGTAAGCCCATTATGGCTAATCGTCGCCGTCGTGGTGATAGCAATCGGCTTCTTGGTGGTGTTTCTCAAATCTGGTCCTACACCCCCTAAGACCAGTGAGAGCGAACTGCGAAGCCGCTATCCCGCGCCGAAGGTGCCTCCGCTAGAAGCGCCGCCGCGTTGAGTGCTGGAAAACGGAGGGAGCGCCAAGCCTCCCTCCGTAGCTAGTTAAGGACGAGTGAACATGCCGGAGTGATAGACAAGACGGCTACCATCGGCTATGGTGACAACGAATGTGTAGCCATATCTTGCACCTTGGCTAAGAAATGTTGAGTACGGAAATTGGGTGGTATAGATATCCCAATACGTGGTTTCAAGGGGGGAGATGCCGAACGCTATCCTATAATACGGTATGGGTGAACCGGCATCTTCTGACCAGTGTCCTATCCACAACTCCCAACCGCGTATCTGTATCTAAGCCCCTCGGTGGGTTCACATAAAGCAAGGGCGGCTATGCACCGCCCTTGCGGTGCTTTGCGCCTCGACAAGTTTCCAGAGGGCATGTATAATGTTTAACGGTTGCTCTATGGAAGAGGAGGAAGGATGCCGCCAACAGCATTTCCACGTCGCATCACCGACTTTCGTGGCAAAACGTTGACCCTGAAATCGCCACCCCGGCGCATCGTGTCGTTAACGCCAGGCACCACCGAGGTGCTCTTCGCGGTCGGCGCGGGCAAGCAGGTGGTAGGCGTTACCAGCTACTGCGATTACCCCCCCGAAGCGAGGCGACTTCCCAAGGTAGGCGACATGCGCACTAACGTGGAGGCGGTGGTTGCCCTGCGCCCAGACCTGGTGGTGGCGGACGGCGTGCTCAACCGCCGCTTCATCCCCACGCTGGAGCGGCTGAAGCTTCCCCTGCTGGTCATTGCCCCCAAAACGTGGCTGGACGTTGCGCGGGTCATCCGCCTGCTGGGCGCAGCAACAGGGCACGACAAACAAGCCGAATCTCTGGCGCAGCGGTTTCATCAGGCGGAGAGAGAAGCACGCTCGCGCTCCCTGTCGGCAACCGGACCTGGCGTGCTGTTCACGCTGAACGTGGAGCCTTTGCCGATGTGGGTGGCGGGGCGCAACCTGTTTGTTGACGATATGATTCGCCTAGCAGGCGGGCGCAACGTGGCGGCAGATGGTGGAACCAACTACTACCCCCTCGCTGCGGAGGCGTTGCTGGTGCGCAATCCCGACGTTATCATCACCACCGTGCCCGAAGACCGCCTGTCCCCACTATACGAGCACCCCGTGCTGAAACGCCTCAAAGCGGTGCAAACCAGGCAGGTGTACAGCGTGGACTCCAACCTGTTCGTGCGCCCTACGCCTCGCCTGCTGGGGGGATTGGAGCTGCTGAAGAAAATCCTTTCGCGAGCGCAGAGGGGTTGAGCCGATGCCAGCGTCTTCGCGCAGGCGTTACGCAGCGTTGGGGTTGCTGCTCTGTGTGCTTGCAGTGGTAACAGCGGTTGCGGCGCTATGTCTGGGCAGTGAGCGCTTGCTACCGAGTCACGTGTGGCGCATCCTGCAGGAAGGCGGTTCCGCCAGCGATAGTGCAAGCGTGATAGTGTGGCAATTGCGCCTACCCCGGATGACGATGGCGGCGATGGTGGGCGTGCTGCTCAGCGTAGCGGGCGTGATTCTGCAGGGCTTACTGCGCAACGACCTCGCCGACCCCTACACGATTGGTGTCTCCTCCGGCGCGGCGATGGGTGCGTCGGCGGCGGTGCTGGCAGGATGGGAGGCGCGATGGCACGGTTTTGGGGTGCCGCTTGCCGCTTTTGTGTGTGCGATGGCTGCCACAGCGCTGGTGCTGATGGTAGCGCGGCGGGGAGGAGTGCTGCGCGTGTCGGTATTCCTGCTGGCAGGGATTGTGGTGGGGTCGTTCATGTGGTCGGTGGTGACGTTGATGCTGACGCTGGCGGGGGCGGATGTGGGGCGTGTGCTGTTCTGGTTGATGGGCAGTTTCGCCGATGCCGAGTGGACGCGCGTGCGATTACTCCTGCCGTTTGTGGTGCTGGGCTTTGTGGGATTACGCGCGATGGCTTACGGGTTGAACGCCTTCGCGCTGGGCGAAGAGAGCGCGGCGCACCTGGGCTTGGAGGTAGAGAAGCTGAAGCGGTGGGCGATTGTGCTGGCGGCGTTATGCACCGCGGCGGCGGTGTCGGTCAGCGGTATCATCGGGTTCGTGGGGCTGGTGGTTCCGCACATCGCGCGACGGCTGTTCGGTGCCGACCATCGGCAGCTGTTTTGGAGCGCGGCGGTGCTGGGCGCGGTGCTGATGGTATGGGCGGATACGCTGGCGCGAAGCGTTGCCCGCCCGGCGGAGATACCGGTTGGCGTGATTACCGCCCTGTTGGGCGCACCATTCTTTATCGCTCTGCTCAGGCGGGAGAGACTGGTGTAGCCGCAGGCTTCAGCCTGCGCAACAGAAACGCAACCTAAAGGTTGCGGCTACCGGGTCATGGACAGGGTGTATACGGACAAGGTGTAGCCGCAGGCTTGAGCCTGCGCAACAGAGGCGCAACCTAAAGGTTGCGGCTACCGGGTGACGGACAGGGTGTATACGGACAAGGTGTAGCCGCAGGCTTGAGCATGCGCTGGAAGGGATGAACACAATCTGACAGTTGGGGTGACAAATCGGCTGGTTCGGGTACCTGTGAGAGGATAACGATGGCACGGAAGGCAGATGGTGAGCGCAAACCGACAACTGAACAGGCGATTATCGAACAGGCACAGCGTGAGCTGCGCCTGATATGGTGGCGATATACATGGTGGATTACCGTCCTGATGTTCGTGGCGCCGCTGGTAATGACCGTTCTGGCGGCCCTGCTGAGGATGGGGCAGGTAAGCTTTGTGCTGGTGAACTTCGTTGTGGTGTTTGTGCTGGTGCAGATGATGCTATACCATGTGCGTCAATCGTACAACCGCCTGAAGCAGCTGGGGCGGACGGCGGTGCAGAAACACTTGTGGCATGCGGCGCGAGCGGCGCTCGAGCCGTTCTCGCGCTTCGGCAATCGGGGTTTTGACTGGGATGGGGAGGCACACTACCTGCTGATGCGTACCTACCTGTCTTTGGGTGATGTGCAGCGGGCAGCGAAAGCACGCGACTTCCTCTTGCGCTATCGACGGGGCAAATGGGTGGAACGTGCCCGCAAGGCCTTTGCTTCGGGCGAGGACGGTTAGTCCTCTTCCTCCTCGTCCTCGTCTTCGAAATCGAAGCCTTCGATATCTTCCATGTCCATGCCGGGGTCAGTATAGCGTCCGATCTCCTCGGCGCGGAAGACGTGCACCACGAAGTCTTCCCGCTCGAAGCGAGGCATATAGCTCGACACGATGTCCTCGTCGATCATCGCCACCAGGGTCTCTTCCTGTTCCGGGGCGAAATCGTCCTCCAGCAGCAAGGTGGCGTAGATAGTACCAGCAGCATAGTGGATGTCCACTTGCCCTACTCGCTCGTTGTTGCGCCATATCAGGTAGATTTCCGAGCTTTCGGTACGAACCAAACGGTTCAGACGCACGTTATTCATGCCTCTTCTCCTAGAGTTTGTCCAGTGGTCTCATCTGCACTCGCGCCTCGCCACGCGCGACGAAGAAGCGAACCGCTTGCAAATCGCTTTCTACCAGATAACTGTACTTGCCAATAGTTACCTTCACGCCCGGGTAAATCGCACCTCGCACCACCACCTCTGCCCGGGTGGGGGCGTTCACCTGAATGGTGATAGCGCGCTTCTCGTGTTGCAGTTCCTTCATCTTCGCCTCCAGCCGGCGGCGGTGCGCCATCAATCGCTGGATAGCCTCTTTCTTTTCGGACGAGGCGACCTCTGCGGTGACCGACACGTACGGGCGCAGGGCGGCGTTGATTTTTTGTATATTATCCTCACATTGACGTATCTCCTCTGCAATCTCGAAGAGCCGTTCATCGCCCAGAGTGTCCACTCCCACTACCACCTCGGTAGGCGTCCACGCGGGCGTACCTATAGTATACGCCTCTATGCCCTCAAATGCCACTATGCGCCCACCGGCAATCTGCACGTTTGCGTTCAGCGCAATCACTTGATGGCGGGTGCTGAGGGTGCAGTCCATGACACTGGCGCCCAGCAGAATGTTCCCATCGGCGGCCACATTCGAACGTTGTGCCCCGCCGCGCAGGTAGCAGGTGCCTCTGGCGTTAATGGAGCTCCCCTCGCATCGCCCCCCGATTGCCACATCGCCGTGCACGCGCACCTGCGCACCCGGCAGCAGATTGCCTTTGAGCACCAGCGACTCGCTAAACTCTTGCACTCCCTGCAGGTCGCCCGTTATCGGTTGCGCCGGTAGCAAGCTCAGCTTGTCGCCGGAGAGGTGCACATAGCCCGACTTCTGCGCGGTGAACTGCAGGTTATCGTCGGAGGCGAGCACGTTCTCTCCCGCACGCAGGTTCGCCTCTCTGCCGGGGCGTTGAGGCACATTTTGCGGAGGGAAGGTTAACGTGCGCCCCGGGCGACCATGCTGTGCGGGGACGACGGTGGCGATCAGCTGTCCCGCCTGAATGTAACGCTCCGGGTCCAGCTGGAGGTAGTCGATGCTACCATCGAGCAGCAGGGGCAACGGGCGCAACACCGCCTCCTCCGGTAAACGGTAACTCACTTTGGCGTCGGTTCCGTGAACGGGTGGCACGCCCTGCGCAACAACCGCCTGCACCTTGCTCGCAAGGTTTGTGGCGCGCTCTATGGTGTCGCGGATGGCTTGCTGGTCAATGCCGTAAGCCACCCCCATTTCTTCCAGTGCACGCACGACCTCCGCCACCCGCACCGGGTTGCCGTCACCCTGAGGCGGAGCAACTACCAGTATCGCTTGAGTCTTATCTTCGTTAAAGAACACCCAGAAGCTGCCATCGTCAGATGCCCGCAGCGAAGGCTTCAGTGCCATGAGTGACCTCCTCACGAGATGAGATGCTTCGCTGATGCTCAGCATGACAAAGGGCGCGACGCTTCACTGCTATTTGCCCATCTTATTATTGGAAGAAGTTGCAACGTTGCTAAGGCAGAAGGAGATTTCTCCCAGAGGAGGTAATTAAGCGATTAAGAAAATTCGACAATCGGCAAAAGCAGTGCCGCTGAGGTTATCGCTATGCTCTTGTGGCGTAAATGGACGGTACCCTATTCACCCAGTGTAGCGGGGACGCGCGTACAGGAGCCTGTTGCTGCTGTGACCACGACAGGGCGTGCGCTCAGCGCGCGCGCTTGGGTGGTCGGTATCCTCTGTGTGACCTTGGTAAACTTATGGATACACTGGGCGGAGCTAGTGTTGGGTCAACGCGGGCACACCGCGCTGGCGAACACCTCTATCCCCGTTGGGGCGTTCAACGCGCTGGTCGCGCTGGTGGTCATGAACTTGCTGATACGGCGAATAGCGGCACGATGGGCGCTAACCCCTCAGGAACTGCTGGTTATCTACGTCATGATGACCGTCGCCACGGTGCTGTCCTCCTCAGGCGCGTTGCACTTCATCGTACCGACGGTGACCGCCGCCTTTTATTACGCCTCTGCCGAGAACCAGTGGGCTCAGCTCTTTCATCGCTACGTCCCCGACTGGCTGGCGCAGAAGAACGAGTTCGCGCTGAAATACTTTTATCAGGGCAACGCGCCAGTGCCGCTGAGCTTGTGGTGGAAGCAAATCGGTGCGTGGACCCTGTTCATGACCGTGTACACCTTCACCTGCCTGTGCTTGATGGCGATTATGCGCAGGCAATGGGTGGAGCGCGAACGGCTGACCTTCCCCACGGTTGCGCTGCCTCTTGCCCTCATCCGCGAACCGCAATCGTTGTTCAGCAACCGCCTGCTGTGGCTCGGTTTTGCCATCCCCTTCAGTCTGGGTACGATGAACACCATCCACCTGAACTATCCGGCGGTTCCTGAAATACCCCTACGTGCCACCAGCCGCCTGGACCTTGCACAATGGGTGACCACGCCCCCGTGGAACGCCATCGGCTACACCCCGATGTCCTTCTACCCCTTCGTCATCGGCATCGCCTATCTGCTGTCGCTGGAAGTGACGTTCAGCTGCTGGTTCTTCTATCTGGTGACCAAGATGGAGCTGGTGCTGGGTTCGGCACTGGGCTGGACGGCAGCAGCGGGCGGCGCGGCACAAAGCGTCTATCCCTGGACAGGGCATCAGGGGGCGGGAGCCTTTCTGGGGCTGACGGCTATCAGCCTGTATCTGGCACGCAAACACCTGAAAGAGGTGTGGCAAACCGCCTGGCGCGGTCAAGGTGACGATAGCGACGAGCCGATGCCGTATCGCTGGGCAGTAGCTGGTTTCTTCATGGGGTTACTGGGCAGTATGATGTTTTGTGTGGCAGCGGGCATGAGCTGGGGCGCAGCGGCGATACTGGTGTTGCTCGCCCTTTCGTACATGATGGCAGCGACGCGCACCCGTGCCGAAAGCGGCAACGCCTGGCTGTTTGGTCCCAGCGTGGACGTGTACCAGCTCATGACCACTACCTTCGGCACAACGGGCTTTCGCGTGCAGGACCTGACCATCCTAGCTTATATGCGTGCCCCGCTGGCGAACTTCGACCTGCGTTGTATCTCCATGCCTCACCAGCTGGACGGCTTTAAGATGGGCGGCGAGATGCGTACCAATCTGCGTCAGGTGACGTTGGCAATGATGACGGCGATTGCGGTTGGGTTCGTCCTCTCGTTCGTAATTGCGCTGGCAGTATGGTACCAATTCGGCGCGGGTGCAAAAGCCGAACCTTGGCGCACCTACATGGGGCGTACCCCCTTCGACGCGCTGGCGGACGCTATCAAAACGCCCTTGAAAGCGGATACCAACGGCTCAATGGCGGTAGTATTCGGTTTGCTGATTACGCTGGTGCTTGCAATACTGCGTACACAGCTTGCCTGGTTCCCCTTCCACCCTGTTGGCTATGCAATCGCCCACACGCTGACCATGCAGATGGTGTGGTTGCCCTTTATTATCGCATGGGTCATTAAGTGGGTGGTGCTGCACTTCGGTGGGATGAAGCTCTACCGACAGTCCTTGCCGTTCTTCTTCGGGCTGATACTGGGTGACTTCCTGAACGGCGGCTTCTGGACGCTGGTCGGGTGCTTCACCAACATCAGCGTCTACCCGATTAACTGGTAGGGGCTCGGCAGGAACCCCGCCTTCCAGACGACTTTGGGGGAGCTTGCTCGAACTTTACAAAACCTTTATCCGCTGAGTATAATTTGTGGGGTGTTCAACCCGATAATGCGAAATCATGCGCCTGGGAGGTGATGGGATGCAAGGGATTATTATCGCTGGGGGATTCGGTACCCGTTTCCGCCCGCTCACTTACACCCGTCCGAAACCTCTCATGCCCATCTTGAATCGCCCACTGCTGGAATATCAGGTCGCTCTGCTGAAGGCGCACGGTGTGACGGAGATAGTGTTTGCCACCAACTATATGGCTGACGCGATTGAGGAGCACTTTGGAGACGGCAGCCGCTTCGGCGTGAAGATGCGTTATGCACAGGAGCACCAGCCCCTCGGCACAGCGGGAGCCATTCGCAACGCCGCGAAAAGCCTCTGGAGGCAAGAGACGGTGGTGGTTTTCAACGGCGATATTGTGACCGATTTCGACCTGAGCGCGGTGATAGACCTGCACCGACGACGAGGTGCACGTGCCACCATCGCGCTGAAAGCAGTGCCCAGCCCCAACCCATACGGCGTGCTGGAGCTGGATAGCGACAACAGGGTTCTGGCGTGGCTGGAGCCAACAGAAGAGCAGAAAAAAGCACTGGCGGCGAATCCCAACGTAGAACAGACCGGCTGGGATTACATCAACGCGGGTTTCTATGTGCTGGAGCCGGAGGTAGTAGAGAGCATCCCCGAGGGCAGAGCAGTATCCATAGAGCGTGAAATCTACCCGCGCATGATCGCGCAGGGCGAAGGTTTATATGGCGCGCCGGCTGAAGGCTACTGGGTGGACGTCGCCGGTCCCACGCATTACTGGAGAGTGACCAACGACCTGCTGCGCGGGCGAGTGAATGTTCCCTTGCCCGGCACACCTCGCGCGGAGGGCTTGTGGTGTATGGAGCGTGCTCAGGTACACTGCACCCTTGACGCGGGCGCGGTAGCGCACATCGGCGAAGGCGCGCTCATCGAGAAAGAGGTGCACCTGCGCGGGACGGTTGTGGTTGGCGCAGGTTGCCATATCGAGCGGGGATGCGTGCTGGAAGATTGTGTGCTGCTGGAAGGGGTACACGTTGGCGAGGGAACCACCTTGACTCGCGTCCTTTGCGACCGCGACGTGTCTATTGTCGCTGGCAGCCGTATCGCCGATGCGGTGATAGCGGCGGGCAGTCATATCGAACGAGAAAGCCGGTTAGGGACAAGCTGGTGATTCGAAGAGGACATCACGATGGATAAAACCTTTCAGGTTCCTATAGCTGACCTTCAGGCGCAGTACCGTGCCCTGCGCCCGGAGATAGATGCTGCCGTTGCCCGTGTGTTGGAGAGCGGACGGTTTATTCTGGGGGAGAACGTGCAGCGTCTCGAGGAGGAGGTGGCCGCCCGCTGTGGGGCACGATTTGGGATTGGCGTGGCTTCGGGCACCGATGCGCTGGAGCTGTCTCTTGCAGCGCTGGGAGTCGGACCAGGCGATGAGGTCATTACCACCCCCTTCACTTTCGGAGCCACCACCGAGGTCATTGTTCGGCTGGGTGCGAAGCCGGTCTATGTAGACATCGACCCCGATACCTATAATATCGATGTGGACGCGATAGAGCACGCCATCACGCCGCGCACGCGCGCCCTCCTGCCGGTAGACCTGTTCGGGCAGATGACAGACCGGCAGGCGCTATGGCGCATCGCACAGGAGCACGGTCTTTACCTGGTAAACGACTCGGCGCAGGCTATCGGGGCGCAACAGAACGGCGTTCCGGTGGCGGCGGTGGGGCATGCCACTGCGCTGAGTTTCTACCCCACGAAAAACTTGGGTGCATTCGGTGACGGAGGCATCGTGTTGACAAATGACGAGCAGATAGCCCAGCGCGTCAGGCAGCTGCGTGTGCACGGCGCGGAAGGTGGAGCCTATTTTTACAAGATGCCGGGCTACTGCAGTCGTCTGGATGAACTGCAGGCGGCGATACTGCGGGTGAAACTGCGCTATCTAGAGGAATGGAACGAGCGTCGCCGCCAAAATGCCCGCCGATATATGGAACTGCTGCAAGGTACCAAAACGGTTCTCCCTGTGACTGCGCCGGGCAACCTGCACACCTATCACCAGTTCACTATCCGGCATCGTCAGCGTGATGCGCTGCAGGCATACCTGAAGGAACGCGGTATCGCGACCGCTGTGTATTATCCGCTGCCGCTGCACCTGCAAGAGGCTTACCGATGCCTAGGCTACAAGCGCGGCGACTTCCCCCACGCGGAACGCGCTGCCGAGGAGGTGCTTTCCCTGCCGGTGCATCCGGAACTGAGCATGGAGCAAATCGAGTATGCGGCCGCAATGGTGCGGCGATTCGAGGAGGAACAGATGCTATGAAAGCGATGATCCTGGCGGCTGGGGTAGGGTCGCGTCTGGATCCGCTCACCCGAAACGTGCCCAAGCCGATGGTTCCCATTGTGAACCGCCCGGTGATGGAGCATATTGTGGAGCTGCTAAAGCGGCACGGGTTTAACGAGATTATGGTGAACCTGTACTACCTAGGCGACCAAATAGAAAACCACTTCGGGGATGGTTCCAGATGGGGTGTGCGCATCCACTACTCGAAAGAAGACCGCCTGTGGGGAGATGCCGGTAGCGTCAAGCGGTGCGAGCACTTCTTCGATGACACCTTCATCGTCATCGGTGGCGACGACATCACCGATTTAGACCTTACCCGTCTGATGCGCTACCACCGGGAGAAACGCGCTATCGCCACCATCGCCCTGTCGCTGGTGGATGACCCGTCGGAGTACGGCATCGCCCTGCTGAACGAGCGGGGACGCATCACCCGCTTCCTTGAGAAACCGCGCGGCGAGGTTATCTTCTCCAACGCGGCGAACACCGGCGTGTACGTGTTCGAGCCGGAGATATTTGACCTCATCCCCCGCGGCGTCACCTATGGATTCGGCGCGAACCTGTTGCCCTTGCTGCTCGAACAGCGTCGCCCCTTCTTTGGCTTTCTCACCTCCTCATACTGGAAGGACGTCGGCAACCTGCGCACCTATCAGCAGACGCACGTGGATGCCATGCAGGGCAGGGTCTCTCTGCGAATACCCTACCCCGAAACGCGCAAGTACGTGTGGATAGGCAACAACGTGAAGATCGACCCCACCGCCGAAATCGGCTACCCGGTGGTGATTGGCAACAACTGTGAAATCGGTCCGGGCGCGAAGGTGCTGGAGTACAGCGTGCTGGGCGATAACTGCGTGGTAGAAGACAATGCCACGGTGCAGGAAAGCATCCTGTGGGAGGGGGCAGTGGTCATGCGCGACACGATGCTGGTGCGCTGTGTGGTGGGCAGGGGCTGTCGCGTAAAGTCCAACGCGGCGGTGTTCGATGGAGTGATTGTAGACCCTGTGAGAAAGAATAACCATATGGGCACTGGGTAGTAAACCTCATCCCCAACCCCTCTCCTACAAAGAGAGGGGAGCCGTTCCCCCTTCCCGCGTAGGGAAGGGGGCCAGGGGGATAGGTTAACAAACGTAAACACAAAGGTATAAATGGAGGATTCTGGATGAACTACGACGTGAAAGACATTGCCCTCGCTGATAAGGGGCAGTTGCGCATTGAGTGGGCGGAGCAAGATATGCCCGTGCTACGCCTGATTCGTGAGCGGTTCGCTCGCGAGAAGCCGTTGCAGGGGGTTCGCCTCGCTGCCTGCCTGCACGTCACCACCGAAACGGCGAACCTGGCAATCACCCTGAAAGCGGGAGGGGCACAGGTCGCGCTGTGCGCCTCGAACCCGCTATCCACTCAAGACGATGTAGCGGCCGCGCTGGTGAAACACCATGGTATCCCTGTTTTCGCCATTAAGGGCGAAGACCATGACACCTATTATCAGCACATCCACGCCGTGCTTGATACCCAGCCGCACATCACAATGGACGACGGCGCAGACCTGGTGTCCACCCTGCATTCGCAACGGCAGGATATGTTAGCGAACGTACGCGGCGGCACCGAAGAAACCACCACCGGCGTCATCCGGCTGCGGGCGATGGCGAAGGACGGCGTGCTGCGCTACCCGATTATCGCGGTGAACGACGCCGACACCAAACACCTGTTCGATAACCGCTACGGCACGGGACAAAGCACTATCGACGGCATCCTGCGGGCAACCAACGTCCTGCTTGCAGGGCGCACGGTGGTGGTGGCGGGCTACGGCTGGTGCGGGCGCGGTGTGGCCATGCGGGCGAGGGGCATGGGCGCACATGTGGTCGTCACCGAGACCGACCCCTTGCGTGCGCTGGAGGCGGTGATGGACGGCTATCAGGTGATGCCGATGGCGGACGCCGCTCGCGTGGGCGACCTGTTTGTGACCCTCACCGGCGACATCCACGTGATTCGCGAAGAACACTTCGCCGTAATGAAATCGGGCGCCATTGTGGCGAACTCCGGGCACTTCAACGTGGAAATAGACATCGATGCGCTGGAGCGGATGAAGGTGTCCAAGCGGCGGGTGCGCGAGTTCGTGGACGAATACGTGCTGGCAGACGGACGCAAGATATTCCTGCTGGGCGAAGGGCGACTGATCAACCTCGCGGCGGCGGAAGGACACCCTGCGAGCGTGATGGACATGAGCTTCGCCAATCAGGCGCTGTGCGCGGAGTATATCCACCAGCACGCCGAAACTCTGGAAAAGCAGGTGTACCGCGTGCCGATAGAGCTGGACAAGCAAATTGCCCGCCTGAAACTGGACGCCATGGGCATTCGTATCGACACGCTGACCGCCGAACAGCAGGAGTACCTCACCTCATGGGAGATGGGAACTTAGCTCTGCGGCTGAAGCCAGCGCTCAATCGGGCGGCGGATGCCATCCTGCAGCACCAGCGCGAGGACGGCGCGATACTCATGGCTCCTGCCGCCCAGCCTGCCAATTCGCTGATACCTTACTTCTCTAACCTGGCAGCGATTGGGCTGGTAGCGGCTTATCCACACACGCAAAACAAGGCGCATCTGCAGGCAGTGACGAAATGGTTGCGCTGGTACGCCGCGCACATGAACCCTGACGGCACAATGGGAGACTATCGCCTGCAGGGTGGCAACCTGCAGTCCACCGGCGATTGCGATTCTACCGACTCCTATGCCGCCACTTTTCTGGAGGCGTTGCACCACACTGTGCGCACCGCGCGTGACCGGCAATTGCTTACCGCCCTCTATCCTCCTGCCATGAAAGCGGTCAGAGCCATACGCCTCACCTTGCAGGAAGACGGCTTGACCTGGGCAAAGCCGACCTATCGCGTGAAGTACCTGATGGACAGTGTGGAGGTATATCGCGGCTGGCAATCTGCAGCGTGGCTGGCGCAGGCGATGAACCGAAAATCGGAGGCAGGCTCGTTCAAGAAGTCGGCGGAGCGCACCATTCAGGCAATAGAAAGCCATTTGTTCCTCGACGGGAAGGGCTACTACGCCGTAGCCATGCATGAGAACGGTGTGCGAGAAACGCGATTAGAACGCTGGTATCCCGATGTGATGGCGCAGTTGATGTCCATCGCATGGTTGCCCCCCTCTGCCCGCCGGAAGGAACTGTTCACGCGGTTGCGCAAGCAGTTTCAGGATTCCTGGCAAACTGCGCTGGAAGACGGTGAAGTAGGCGTGCTGGTTTGGTGGGGGATGGCGGCACTTGGGGCAGGCGACCGCGCCTTTGCCGAACGCATTGCGTTGAGGTGCGCCGAGGAGCGCGTGCTCAGCCAGCCGCAGCCCGGTCCTGCCGAATATGGGCACGTTCTGCGACTTGGGGCCGGTTTGCTAACGCCCTGAATGAAGAGTTTGTCTCCTGCCGATCGATAAACCGCGTTGACCATTCGGCGGAGTGTGGGTAGAATATGTTTGGTGAAACCGGCTTTACTCAGTCTGGTGGCGGTTCAACATGCACCGGAGGTGAATACAATGACCATCACCGTTGCGCTGCAGTCTGTTCCTTTAACGATAGATAAAGATAACGTTATCCGCGTGGGTGGCACTCGGGTTACCCTGGATACGGTCATCTCTGCCTTTCTGGATGGGGCGACTGCAGAGGAAATTGTTCATCAGTATCCATCCCTCGAACTGGCTGACGTTTACTCCGTGATTGCCTACTACCTGAGGCAGAGAGAAGAGGTAGACGCTTACCTCCAGCGTCGCCGCGATCACGCCGAACAGGTGCGTAGACAGAACGAGTCTCGTTGCGACCCATCAGGCATTCGTGATCGCTTGATGGCACGGCTACGTAGGGGAACATAACGTGCTCCGGCTGGCCGCTGACGAGAACTTCAACGCCGATATTGTGCGAGGTCTCCTGCGCCGAAGACCAGACTTGGACATCGTACGTGTGCAGGATGTTGGCCTCTCAGGAGCCGACGACCCCACAGTGTTGGAATGGGCAGCTCAAGAGGGGCGGGTGCTGTTAACGCATGATGTATCGACACTGACACGCTATGCTTATGAACGTGTAGAGGCAGGCAAATCTATGCCAGGTATCTTTGAGGTTAATCGCCGGGTTCCTGTTGGAGTTGCTATAGAAGATATACTGCTGATAGCTGAATGCAGTTTAGAGGGAGAGTGGGAAGGGCAGGTGCGTTATTTACCTCTGCGATGAGACGTGTTTGGGGCAAAGCGTTCTCTACGTGCTGAGCACGAACGGGTTGAAGTTGGTATCGTAATCGTAATAGTCTTCCTGCTCCGCCTTCTTCAGAAAGCCTACTACCGCATAGGTGATGGGCGTCGCCAACGCTTCATAGAGCACCTTCGCAGTGTAGTTCCACAGGATAACCCGCAGTAGCAATCCTGTATCCCACACCCCGGCGAAGGCAATGGTCTGGAACAGTATCGTGTCTACCGCCTGCCCCACCACCGTGCTGCTGATGGTGCGTGTCCACAGGAACTGCCCGCCGGTGAAAATCTTCATCTTCGCCATCACGTACGAGTTGACGAACTCGCCGCACCAGAAGGCAATCAGGCTGCCCGCGACAATGCGCGGTGTTTGCCCCAGAATCATCGCGAACGCGCTCTGCATCTGCCACTCGGGCGAGGGGGGCAACATCACAATCGCCCAGAAGAGCAGCGCCGCCAGCAGGTTGAAACCAAAACCCATCCAGATAACCCGCCGCGAGCGGGCATAGCCATACACCTCCACCAGCACATCGCCAAAAATGTACGAGATGGGAAACAGAAGAGTGCCGCCGTCCAGATCCAGGTGCAGGAAGTTAAACAGGCGCACAGGCTTCACCGCCACAATATTGGACAGCAATAATACCACCACAAAGCTTACCGTGATGATGTCCAGGTATCGGTAAGGGCGAGCAGTCAGATGTCATCACCTCCCAGCAACTTTCTGGCGAGAGCGATTTGTTGCTGCACCGCCTCCGGGGAAGTGCCCCCGTCAGAGCGTCTGGCTTGCATCACGGCTTCCGGCTGGAGTATCTGCACCGCATCGGCGTCGAAGAGATTACTGAACGCGCGCAGCTGTTCCACGCTCAAGTCCTCCAGCGCAACACCCTGTTTCAGGCAGTACTGCACCGCGCGCCCCACCACTTCATGCGCCTGTCGGAAGGGCATCCCCTTGCGCACCAGATAGTCGGCGAGGTCCGTGGCGTTGGAGAAGTCGCCGCGAACCGCCTGACGCATCCGCTCGGTGCGAAACCGCGCCCGCGACAGCATGAGATGCATGAGCGCGACGCTGGAAAGCGCGGTATCCAGCGCATCGAACAGGAAGCCTTTGTCCTCTTGCAGGTCGCGGTTATAAGAAAGAGGCAGAGCTTTGAGCACCACCAGCGCGCCGGTCAGGTCTGCCACCACGCGCCCGGTACGCGCTCGTATCAGCTCCGCCACGTCGGGGTTCTTCTTCTGAGGCATGATACTGCTGCCGGTGGTCACGCTGTCGTCCAAATCCACGAAGCCGAATTCAGGGGTGTTCCACAGGATTAGCTCCTCCGCCAGGCGCGAGAGGTGCACCATCACCAGCGCGGCGCAAGAGAGGAACTCCACCACAAAATCGCGGTCGGAGACGGCGTCCATGCTGTTCTCGCATATTCCCTCGAAGCCCAGCTCCCGCGCCACCATCTGCCGGTCTACTGGGAAGGACGTACCCGCCAGCGCGGCGCTGCCCAGAGGGAGCCGATTGACCCTCCTGCGGCAGTCTGTCAACCGCTCGTGGTCACGCTGAAGCATCCAGAAGTACGCCATCAGATGGTGGGCGAGGCTCACCGGTTGTGCGTGCTGCAGGTGCGTACAGCCGGGCAGAATGGTGTGCAGATGGCTTTCGGCAGTGTGTACCAGCCACTGCTGCAGCTGCCGTATCTCTTCAAGCAGGGCGTCGATGCCCTCTCGCAGGTAAAGGCGCGTATCGGTGGCTACCTGGTCGTTGCGGCTGCGGGCAGTGTGCAGTTTGCCTGCTACCGCACCGATGCGCTCGGTAAGCAGTCGTTCTATCTCGGAGTGAACATCCTCTGCCTTCGGGTCGAAGGTGACCTTACCCGCCGCGATGTGCTCGCGTAACGCCTGCAATCCCGACAGGATAGCGTCTGTTTCCTCCGGCGTCAGCACGCCGATTTTACCCAGCATTCGCGCGTGGGCGATGCTGGCGCGGATATCGGCATCCCACAGCCGCGCGTCCACACCAAGTGAGGTCGTGAACGCCTCTACCGCCTCATCGGTCTGTTTTTCGAAACGTCCGCCCCACAGTTTGCTCATTGTTGCGAACTTTTCTGCCCTTCCAGATTCTCCTTCAGCGCACGGTACATGCGCGCCTGCAAACCGAAAATCTTTACCATACCCGTGCTCTCACGCTGGTCAAAGGTGGTGGTGTCGAACGAAGCCAGCTCCTCCGAGTACAGCGCCCACGGACTGCTTCGCCCCACTACCTGCAGGCTCCCCTTGTACAGGCGCAGCCACACCGTACCGGTCACGCGCTTCTGCGTGCTGGCGATGAACGCCTCGAGGTCTTCCTTGAAGGGGTCAAACCATAGTCCGTAGTACGCCAGCTGCGCCCACTCGGCATCTACCAGCCCTTTAAAGCGCAGTTCCTCGCGCGTTAACACCAGCGCCTCCAGAGCGTGATGCGCGGTCAGGATGGTGACCGCCGCGGGGCACTCGTAGTTTTCACGCACCTTCAGCCCCAGCATCCGGTCTTCCATGATGTCGATACGCCCCACACCGTTTTCGCCAGCAATGCGGTTGAGTTTGGCAATCAGTGCGGCGGGGGAAAGCGGTTCACCATCTATCGCTACCGGCATACCCTCCTCGAACTCTATTTTCAGCTCGCGCGGCGCGTCGGGCGCCTCCAGTGGGTTGCGCGTCCAGCGGTAAATCTCCTCAGGCGGGGCGTAGTCGGGTTCTTCCAGACGACCGCCTTCGATAGAACGCCCCCATAAGTTCTCGTCAATGCTCCAGATTTTCTCCACGCTCTGGGTGATGGGCACGCCGCGCGATGTGGCGTACTCAATCTCCCACGAGCGGGTCATGTTGCGCTCGCGAATGGGGGCGTGGATAACCGCATCGGGCATCAGGGCGCGAATGGTGAATTCGATGCGGAACTGGTCGTTGCCTTTGCCCGTGCAGCCGTGCGCGAACGCGGTTGCACCTACCTGCTTCGCCACCTCCACCGCCTTCGCTGCGATAAGCGGGCGGGCTATCGAGGTGCTGACGGGATAGCCTTCGTAGCTGGCGTTGGCTCGCACCGCCGCGAAACAGTAATCGCGGGCAAACTCCTCCTTGGCAGGTACCGTGTAGTGTTCGGTACCCAGCGCACGCGCCTTTTCTGCCGCTTCCTGAATGTCCTCCTCCGGCTGTCCTACATCTACCGTCACAGTGATGACGTGGTCGTAGCCGTACTCTTCTCGCATCAGGGGAATGCACACCGAGGTGTCCAGCCCCCCGGAATAGACCAGAACCACTTTTTTCATCGTCCGTACTCCTCTGTGGGATAACGGT
>CALJAP010000219.1 GCA_938027655.1 uncultured bacterium
ATTATGGATATGGCTTTTTCTGCTGATGGCAACTATTTGGTAACAGTTGGCAATGGCACGAGTGTGATTATCTGGCGCATTGAACGATAGTATGGTGAATCGCGTGAGGTCAGCTTATATCAGGAGCAACCCTACCCCCTATGGTTACAAAGGTCAGTGGGGCTACTACACCGATGCGGAAAGTGGTATACTGTTCCTGACTCACCGTTACCTGGACCCCGCAACGGGGAGGTTTCTGACCAGAGACCCGATAGGGTTGGAAGGGGGCGTGAACCTGTACGCATACGTCAATAACCGCGTTGTGGGAGATATAGACCCGTGGGGGTTGATGCCTAGAGGGAAACCTAAACCGCCAAGATGGAAGCCTATACCTACGCCAAGAGACCCGTTTTGGGCTAAGATTTTCAGATTGCTGAAAATCTTCTGTGTAGCCGACTGTGCGGTGTATGCGATAGCGGTGGGTAACGCAATTCAGAAGTGCCTCTCAGAAGGGGAGGGTGACTCCTTTGTATGCTGTGTTCACAGGGAACTAAACCGCCTGCCAGGGTTTGTGGGAGCCGGTCGTGCTGCCTGCGTAGTACAGGTTGCCTGCAACTTCACTATCCGAGGAGTGGGTTTCATCTGTGGAGTGGTTGGGGGTGTCTGCGATGCCTTGGTCTCGGATATCATCGGCTGGGCTTACGAAGGCGTTTTCAGTCCCCCTCTTCCTGGTTCTATAGGCGGGGGAGGACAAGGAGGGTGTTGGGGACCGACTTACCACTGTTACCCTGCGTATTAAAGGGATGCAGGAGGGCATTAGACATGGTAAGGACTGTATGGCGGGTGGGTAATCTTCTTTACATCATCGCAGTAATGAGTTTGTGCTTTAGGTTAGCGACACGGATAGACCTCTGTATTCGCAAAGCGTCCTTTTTCGATTCATTATGCTGCCTGATAGCATGGGAAAGTCGTTTCCTTCTTATTGGCGTATGCGCAGGGGTAGGAGGCTTGGCGTGTAGCCTTCTCGCTTTGCGGAGCGGACGAGAGAATGTGCAGGCAGGTGGGTTTATTGGGGTCGTCGTAGGCTCCTTTCTCGGTGGCGTTTTGCAGGATATTGCGCGGTATTGTTGTAGGTGAACTGGGTGAGCGTTCGGGAGGCACCGGTCGTGAACCTTGACTCTCAAATAGGTTATAGCCTTCGTTGGGTGTTTGGAGGCTGTTTTGGATTGGTTCTTGCTTGCCTGTTTGTGCCACTGGTAGGAACCTATGCAGTTGGTTCCACGCTTGGTGCTTTGCGCATTGTGCTGAAGTTGTGGTTCATGGGGGCGGGTATTGCTCTGTTGTGGGGTTGGTACAGAGGAGCAACGATACTGATGAGTCTCAATGACAATGACAAGGCGGTTGAGGAGTGATACCGCCTCTGCGGCGCAGGTCTTAATGGGGCTGCCACGCCGATGTAGAAACGGGTATACTTTACTGACGCACCGTTACCTGGACCGCGCGAGGGGGAGGTTCTTGACCAGAGACTCGATAGGGGTAGAGGGAGGCGTGAACCTGTACGAGTATTTGGGGAACGGGGTGGTAGTAAAAGCAGAACCGAGAAGACTATGATAATTCCCACCAAGAATGGCTCTGCTCTTGCCTCCCGGTTTATTCGGGGGGAGGGGTGTTCCCCTCCCCCTTCGCCCGTTAGAACAGCCAGTTCAACTCGACGGTGAGGTCGTTCACAGTGGGCTTACCGCTGAACTTGCGGTTGCGGTATTCCAGCACCAGCCGCCCGACGCTATTGAGGCGATGGCTGACGCCGACCGACAGCCCCACCAGACGGTTTTCCGTATCGGTGGCGATGTCGCGGTAGAAGTGGTCGTAGCGCACCCAGCCGAGGGTGGTATCGGTGAAGTTGTAGCCCAGCTCGGCGAACCAGGTACGCACGCGTCGCGAAGCGGGCAGGTCGTGTTTACCCGACAGCGCGCCGGCGGAGATGGTGTACTGCGGCGTGGTGTAGTTGGCAAAGACGCCCACGCGGTCGAACTTGTCTTCGGGACCGGCAGCCGTCTTGAACTTGCTGCTGTAACCATAGACGCCGATTCCGCTACCGTTCTCGTCCACCACGTACTCCACAGTGGCGTACACGTCCTTGAAGTTGTTGGTCTCGGCGATGTTCGGGGTGGCGTTACCGCCTCCGCTGTTGACAGTGCCTACCTCTGCAGCAGGTTGCCCCCGTACACGTAGCCTGCCGATACGCCGTACGCTCTGTCACGCGGCGTATAATCGTTGCCGCCACCCGGACGACGGTTAATCGCTTCGTTGCGGCTGACGGACAGGCGTCCCCCCGAGCCGTAGTAGTAAATCAGGTAGGGGTAAATCTGCCCAGCACGCACCCAATAGAAGGTGTCGGCGGCTGCGTCGGAGTTGTAGAACAGGTAGGCGTCTGCCAGCTTACTGCGGCTGCCCGCCCCGGCGCCATCTCCTGCTCGCTCGTGCATGTAGTACTCGAAGAAGTAGGAGAAGTTTTTGTCGGTCGGACCGGCGGTTGGCGGGTGCGCTTCATCGCATCCGAGAACTTGGTGGTCGCGACGGGGCGTGCCAAGCATCTGGAGGGCGAGGCTCCGTCCGAGCCGTCACCCTTTGTCGCAACGGAGCATAACCCTCCAGTGGGCTTTTACGGCTTCTGGGCAGGAGCCGGTTGCGCTGCGGGTGGCGCAGGAGCACGCTCCGCTTTCATGCGTTCCTGGTACTTTTTCTCCCACTCTATCTCTTTCTGCACCAGGTCCTGCCTGCCCATCTGCTTGTAGATGTTCTTGAGCTGGGCGTGGATGCTGGGTTTATCCCACGCTACCTTGCCGATTTCCTCATACTGTTTGATGGCGAGCTCGTTCTGCTTCTCCTTGCGGTAAAGGTCAGCGAGCATAAAGCGCAGCTGCACACTCTCGATACGCTGCAGGGCGTTCTGCCAGGCGGTGATGGCGTTTTCTCGCGCCTTTTTGCGGGCAGGCTCCGCCAGACCGGGCATTTCGGCTTGCTGCTGGTAGAGCAATCCCAGCACCACCATCGCCTCCGCCGAGGGCATCTCTTTCGTGGCTTTCTCGAACACCTCGATAACGCGAGCCAGCGAGGCGGCATACTCGGGCTTGCCCGCCTGACGTTGCAAATCCTCCAGAGCCTGAAAAGCCTTCATCTCGGGGTCCAGTACCTCAATCTTCGCGGTGCGACGCAGTTGCGCCAGATACTGCTGCCACTTCGCGTTACGCATCGTTTCTACGTACTGTTGCGCGTAATCGGCTTTTTTCTTCTCGAAGTCGGCGGGCACATTGGGCTTCACCGAATCGAGGCGAATGATGTGAAAACCGTACTGCGTCTTCACCAGGTCGCTAACCTGCCCTGGCCCTAACGCTTCCGCTGCCTTGGCGAATTCGGGAACGAACATCATCGCCACCTGCGAGCGAGGAATGGCACCCAGGCTACCCCCGTTCTGTTTGCTGCCGGGGTCATCGGAGAACTCTTGTGCCAGTTTGGCAAAATCCGAACCGGAGCGCACCTTCTGTAGTATCTCTTCCGCCCGTTTGCGTGCCTGCTCTTCGGTGCGCTTGTCCGTGCTTACCAGAATGTGCCGTATCGTCAGTAGGTCATAGCTGCGTTTCAGTTCCTCATCCGAGGGGTTCGGCACGTTCGCCACCTTCTCCATCAGCTTCTGCTGGAGCAGCGCCTGCCGCAGGAGCGGTTTGCGGGTCTCCCAGTTCCGCTTCAGCTCCTCGCGCCATTCGGCGAGGCTCTTGCCCATCGCGCTACGGATTATCATTTCGAACTGCTGGTCGGTGAGCTGTTTGCCTTGCGCAGCCCGCTCGCGTTCCTGCTTCACCTGCTGGTCTACCAGCTTGTCGATTTCGCGGTTTAGGTCTCTGTCGGAGAGGGAGATACCTTCCTTCTGCGCCGCCTGCGCGATAAGCAGCTGGTCTACCTGCTCCCGAAACACCTCCGCCCGTACGCCGACTGCCGCGAGCGCGTCTCCTGACAGCATTGTTCTCTCGCGAGACTTTTCGCTGACCGTCATTTCGAACTGCTCGCGCTGGATTGGCTCGCCGTTGACGAGGGCAATATTCTGAGAGCGCTCACCAAAGCTGGGCCCCTCTGTAGGCACCGCGCCGAAATACGCCACCATGCCAAGCGCCATAATAATGACGAACGCCAGCGACACTGCCTGTAACTTTTTGGCAAACCCCGTGCGAATATTGCGCAAGGAAAGCAGGTCTTCCTCGTGCGAAACCGGGCGTTTTGGTACATCACTGCGTCTTGCCATTTCACACCTACTCCTCAATCCACTTTCTGAGCGCTTGCAAACTCAGGCGCGAGGCGCGCTCGGCGTCACCGTCTATTCGCGCGTGCGTCTCCAGCGAAACCCAGCCGGTGTAGCCATCGCGGCGCAAGGCATCGAACTGCCCTGTATAGTCTATCACGCCCTCGCCCACCACCACGAAGCGCACCTTCCCCTCTTCCAGCACACCGTCCTTCACGTGCACATGTGCTACCATCTCGCGCACCGCCTGGTAGCCATCGGGGTAGGGCGTTTCGCCCGCGCACAGCGCGTTGCCCGGATCCCAGCAGATTCGCAGATGCGGCGAGCCTATCGCCTGCGCCACCCGAGCCGCTTCCGCGCCGGTGCCAAGGTAACAGGAATGCTCGTTTTCCAGAACCAGAACGACCCCTTCTTGTTCCGCCAGTTTCACCGGCTCGGCAAAAGCATCGACAATGCGCTTTTCGATATCCGGCGTCAGGTCGCCACGTTTCCAGAACGAGAAGACGCGGATAATTGGTGTTTCAAAGAAATGCGCAAGGTCGATACAGCGGTGCAGCATATCTATCTGCTCGCTGAGGTCGCGCGGTGTGGCCAGATGCATCGGCCCCTTCACCTCGCCGCTCTGCTCGAACAGGTCACACTTGTAGAACGGCGAGGCGATGCTGCAGACTTTAATGCCGTTAGCATACAGCAGCTTCTTCGCGCGCCGGGCGGTGGAGTCGTCGATGTCGGCGATGTTGACGTTCCACAACCCGCGCAGCTCCGCGCCGGTGACGCTGTACTCCTGCATCACCTGAATGGCGTGGTCCAGGTCCTGTGATATCTCATCGGTAATGACAGACAGTTTCATTGCTAACCTCCGACAACGAGTCTATTTGACCGTAACTTTTTTCTGCCACGTTGCGCTCAAGCCCGCCGCATTAAACGCCTTGACGGTCACCTGATGCTCGCCCTTCGGTAGCTTCTCCGAGCGGAAGCGAAACGTCTCCAGCGAGCTATCAAACACCCCGTCCCCCGCTTCTGCGGCGAGCCACTCCCCTTCATCGATGCGTACCTGCACGACGGTCACCGGCACTAATTTCTGTAAAATAAAGCCTGATACCTGCACTGCACCGTCTGCTTCCACCTGTAGCCCATCCCGCGACGGCACCACGATGACCGGTTTGCTATTACACACGATAACCGGCTCCGAAACCGCCTCTGCGGATAGGGCGTCGGTGGCGTTGGAGGGGCGGTCAGATGCGACCACGCGCAGGCGATATACCCCATCTTTGAGCGACTTTGTATCCCATTTGCGCGAGGTAGCAGCAGACGGTGGAGCAGAAGGTGGTGGTTCGGGTGCTCTCTCCGCTCGCGTCTCTGCTCGGGACTGTTCCTGCATCGCCATCCGCACCTGCGGCAGTTCGCGCTCCGCACTCGCCAAAATCTGTGCCTTCACCTCTTCAGGGATGGTCGGGTCGCCATCCACCTGCTGGCGCAGCTCCGCCATCATCTCCTCTACGGTCGGCACAGCCTCATTTGTTGCTTCCTGTTGAACAGGTTTCTTCTCCGAGGGGCGCGCAGGGGACGCAGCAGCGCCCTTACCCGGCGCCTGTATCTCCTGCCATTCGCGCTCGCCCTCCGCCCGATAGTACACCCGATAGCTGAGGGTATCTTTATCGGGGTCTTCTGCCTGCCATTCGATGTTTTGCTCGCCGGACAGCACCGAACCGCCTTTAGGCGATTTCAGGGTCACGCGCGGAGGCTGATTCTGCGTGCGATAATATAGCGACGCCGACTGCAGACGTGGACTGACCTGCGGGTTTTGTGTGCGCAGCACCGCCCGATACTGCACATAGCGTGCCGGTGGACTGGTAACCACCTCACCCGAACTTGTCAGCGGGCTACTCCACGCGCTCCAGCTGGCATCCGGTTCGGGCACGTTGCCGCTGCGCGTGCTTATTTCGATAGAAGTGCCTTCCGGCGTCTCCGCTATCCAGTAGAGTGCGCCCCACTGAGCGCGGACCTTGGCGTCGTGCACCGGCGAAGTATACGTGCCCTCCCCACCGTCAAGTTTAGCGGTATATACCTCCCCTCCGTTTGCTGTACCCAGCCACAGCGCGTTCTGCCACCACACGCCCACCGCGAAGTCCACATCCAGCCGGTTCTCCACCAGATTCACCCGGTTATCGGGGAATATCTGGTAGACGATGCTACTGCCTGCAGCGAACACACTGCCATCGGGCGCGGGGATGAACGCGAGGACAGGGTTCTCGGTGCGCTCTATCACTGTTCTGGCGCGTCCATCAGCATACAGGCGTAGCACCTGCGGGCGAGATTGCAGCGCCACCAACACCGAGCCATCCTGCCATACCGCGAGCGCAGAGACTGCTCCACTCCCAAAGTCGCGCACCGCCTGAGCGGAGTTATCGGGCAGGATGCGCCACAGCATGGCGTTATCGCCCGTACCCACGTATACTGTGCCGTCTGCACTCACAGCCAGCGCGGTGACGTGATTCTGGCCCGTCTGCAACAGGGTATTCATCTGCCCACCGCGCCATTCGTACACCACGCCGGCGTTACCCCCTGCACCGATGAGTACCGAATCGCCCGAGCGACGCACCGCACAAATGGGATAGTTCTGCTCCAGCTGCGCTACCTGCTGGAACTTGCCGTCGGCGGTCACGCGGTAGATGCGCCCCCGTGGCGATGTTCCCACCAGCCAGCTGTCGGCATCGGCAACCAGCCAGTGAACCTCCAGCTCAGGCAGACGGCATAACGACGAGAGTTTACCGTCGGGCGAGAGCTGGAGAATGTCGCCCTCGTGTCCTGTGCCGACCAGTAACTTACCATCGCCGGCGGGCGTCAGAGCCCAGACGAACGGCTTACCGGTATCCACCGCCCGGGAGAGGGTCAGCGAAAGGCGCACGTCACCTTCGGAGGTGGCAGTGGTGCGGTCAAAGAAACCTTTCGCGAAATCCGCCTGTTCGGTTTGCGTCCACACTTGCGCGGTACGGGCTACCGGTTTTTCATCCTTCTCTGTTGCCTCGCGCGGAGCCGGTGCGCTTTCCTGCTGCACAGAGGCGGGGTTTGCGCCGCTAGGCGCGGGGCGTGCCGGCTCACGAGGCTGCATCGATACCACGCTTTCCGCGAAGGTTTGCGCCTCCTCATCTGTCGAGACGTTCTCCAGCGCGGCGGGCACGCCGGGCGGAGCGACGGGAGGTACGCCTTCTGCTGGCATTGGCTCCGTAGGAAGCACAGGAGGCTCGGCTGGGCGTGTCTCGGCGGAATCGCGACGTTGTATGTTGAGCACGAGCATCTGCGAGCCACTCAACACCCACTCGGTGGGCAACACCATCTTCAACTCGTCGCGTTCCAGGCGCAGCGCGCTGCTTTTACCCGAACGCATCAGTGCGCCCATTGTGGGCGGCATCTGGCTAAACCGCTCTCCGCCGATGTTCACCGTGGATGTCGGCAACAGCAGGCGTACCACCAGGTCGTTATTGCGCTCACGCTCCAGGAAGCGGTTCACCATCTGCTGCACGCTGGTGGGCGGTGCTTGCTCCGGCACGGTGGTGCGGATGACCAGGCCGGGCAGCAGGGTGAGGGTGGGCTGCATCCCGCCGCGCACCTGCAGGGTATAGCGTCCGCTGCGAAGGCTCTGGGGAAGCACGAGGCTCACCTCGCGCGTGACCGGTTGACCACGATAGGGCTTCAGCACCACGCCCAGCTGCACCGTTTCGCCCGGCTCGTATCGTCCCTTGCGTACAAACACCCGCTCGATGGTGGCAGTCTGCCGTTTGCTCTCGAGGCGCACGCGCAGACTCACGCTTTTCACCGCCAGCGGATAGAAGGGGTTCGCGGTGAGGATGTTCATCAGGTTATCCAAATCGGAAGTGGCACCGCTGGCGATGTCCACGTCGTCGAACACCATGTTCTCGCGGGTAATCGTGCCCACTTCCTCGGCGTTCACCGTCAGCTGTACGTTCGCCAGCGAGTCGCCAGGCGTACCGCGTATCTGCGAAAGGGTCTCATAAGCCACCAGCGATACCAGCCGACCGGTCAACAGAGGATGCTGCACTACCTGCGCCTGAAAACGACGTTTGCGACCGGTGGCGACATCCTCCACATCTACCGTTACCGGAACCATAGCGGGGCGCTTGCCCAGTTCGCCAGCCACCGAGAACAGCCTGTCCTGGGTCGCCCTGCCCACCACGCTGACCGGCGCGGCGATTTTGACCGAGCGCAAGTAGCTGGGAACCACATCGAATACGTAAGCGGTGGTTAGCGGAGCTTCGATTGCGCCGATGCCCAGGAAGGGATGCCCGAAAATCAGCACGTGGTCACCCTCACGATGGGTTACCGTGCCTATCGCGCTAACGTCTACATCACCGGTGACCAGAGCAACCCCTACTGCCGAGCCGGGCTGCAAGGGGGGCGTCCGTTTCGCCATGTTTTCGGCGCGTCCGGGCCCGGGCACGGCGAACATGTTGTAGGGCTGCAGGAGAGCATTCAGCCGCTGGATGCTTCGAGCGGAGAGACCGCTTGCCATGACCGGTACGGGTGCACGGGTAAAGACCAGCTCCCCTTCGCGCGCAGGAGGCGCGTTATCGGGGGCGATGATGATGCGCTTACCGCCGAAGACGACCGTCTGTGGTTCCGCCTGTGCCCGCGCCATGCCAGCAGGCTCTTTGGGCAGACGCGGGTCCAGCGCCTCAAGCATATCTTCAATAGGGGTCACCAGACACTGCGGCTCTTTAGGGAATCCCCAGAAGGTCATGGATACCGCTCCGGCCAGTCGCCCGTTGATGTAGATAGGGCTGCCGCTCATACCGGCTGCAATGTTGACCCCGCGTGCGTCAAGTGGACCACCCTTCATCTTGATGAATATCAAGTCGTGTCCGACGTTCGCCTTGGGCAGCACGCCCAGCACTTCTACCTCGAACCGTTCGATCTTTGTGCCTCGAAAAACGGTCAGCCCGTAGCCCTTCATACCGGGCTTAATCTCACGCACCCGAATAATCGGCACCGAGGACTGCGCCAGAGCGTGAACCGCCAGCACCATGAGCCAGAGGAACAGCCCCACCGAAAAGAGCCTTCGCATTGGATGGAAACCCTCCCGACGTTCGTTCATACAGGGCGAGAACACGAGGTATATCATGGTGAAGGTGCGCTCACCTCTGCCGGTATTCCTAAGCCACGTGCCTGCTCTGCCAGTTTTTCCGCACTGGACCTGTTGCGATAGACACCCAGCTGCACGCGGAACACCTTGCGCCCGTTCACGGTATCGGTGACTATCGCGCCAGGCAAGCCCCTGTCGGTTATTGTGCGCAGAGTGGCATCTGCTTGCTCGCGATTTTCAAAAGAGTCCGACACGCGCACGCGGTACAGCGTATCCGACGGAGCGAGGGGTGCAGGTGTGCTGGACGCGCTACCCATTGGGGCAGGTTCACCATCCAGCGTCTGGGGTACCTGCACGCCGCCCGGCGGCGACTCTGCTCCACCCGCTGGACGGGAAGGCGCAGGTGGTGACGAGCGCGGCGCCCACAGGTTCGCCGGTGGCGTGGGGGCGGAGGGTTGTTCCTCCAGTGTGGTCGGAGGCGGGGGTTCTTCCGTCGGCGTCGCCTCGTCGGGCGAAGATCTACCGCCTGACGGTATGACCCGCACCGTGTCGGACAGGGCACTGGGGTCGCGCTCACGAATTTGCACTCCTTCCAGCTTTGGCGGAGCAGGGGAGAGCGGGGGCGTTGACAGCGTGGAAGGGGGCACCTGAGCAGATACCGGTGCAGAAGGGGCAGCAAAGGCTACCTCCTGCTTTTCTCTCAGGCTATGGAGCCATGGACCAATCCAGTATGCCCCGGCGAAGTAGCACAATACCACACAGGCAGCGCCCAGCAGGACGAACAGCACACGCTGCCACAGGTCGGATTGCCCGCCGTTTGCCGACGAGTAACGCATCTTCTAACCCTCCCTCCTGTTGACACAAGAGGGGCAGGACGCCTGCCCCTCCATACCGACTGCCCACACCGCTTCTACGCGATGCCCGGCTCGGTGCGCAGTCGCTTGGTCACCGGCACGCGAGGTGTCGGCTCCTGTTGCGCCTCCGCGCTTTCGTCCGCATTGGGGCTCTGGGGCGGTGTCGTGTTCCAGGTGCTGATGGCTTCCGCCGGCTGTGCTCCCTCCATCAGCGCAAGGAACTCTTCGCGCTCAATAGTCTCCTTCTGCAGGAGTACCCTGACGATTTCTTCCATCTTGTCGCGGTTGGAGGAGAGAATGTCCACCGCCCGACGGAAGCACTCTTCGATGATGGCACGTACTTCCTGGTCAATCGCGTAGGCAACCTCCTCGCTGTAGTTTCTGTCTTCCATGATGTCGCGTCCTAGGAAGGGGTTGCCGTGCCGCCTTCCGAAAGTGAGGTTGCCCAGCTTCTCGCTCATACCGTATTCACACACCATCGCGCGGGCGATTTCGGTAGCGCGTTCGAGGTCGTTGTTTGCGCCGGTGGTTGCCTCGTTGTACACGATTTTCTCCGCGGCTCGCCCGCCCAGCAGCGAGGTGATTTCGTCCAGTAGCTGCGCCCGTGTCAGCAGATAACGATCACGCTCGGGCAGCTGCAGGGTGTATCCTAATGCCCTGCCTCGGGGCAGAATAGTTACCTTCTGTACCGGGTCGGCGTTAGGCAGTAGTTCGCCGACGATAGCGTGCCCCACCTCGTGGAACGCCACCATTTCGCGCTCTTTCTCGCTGATAATTTTGCTACGCCTCTCGGGACCGGCGATGACGCGCTCGATGGCGTCTTCGAAGTCCGACATGTCGATACGCTGTTTATCACGTCGCGCGGCGAGCAAAGCCGCCTCGTTCACTAGGTTGGCGATGTCCGCGCCGGTAAAACCGGGCGTGCGCCGTGCCAGCGCTTCGGGGTCCACATCGTCGGCAAGCGGTTTGCCCTTCAGGTGCACCTTAAAGATGTCGCGCCGCCCGTTCACGTCGGGTGTATCGACGACGATACGTCGGTCAAATCGTCCGGGGCGCAGCAGGGCAGGGTCCAGGATGTCAGGGCGGTTCGTTGCGGCGAGCAGGATGACGCCTGTGTTGGGGTCGAAGCCGTCCATCTCCACCAGCAGCTGGTTCAGGGTCTGCTCGCGCTCGTCGTGACCGCCTCCCAGTCCCGCGCCGCGCTGGCGTCCTACCGCGTCGATTTCGTCGATAAACACCAGACAGGGGCGGTTGGCTTTGGCGGTGTCGAACAGGTCACGCACGCGCGACGCACCCACGCCGACGAACATCTCCACAAAATCGGAACCGCTGATGTGGAAGAAGGGCACGCCTGCCTCACCGGCAATAGCGCGAGCCAGCAGGGTTTTGCCGCAACCCGGGGGTCCCAGCAACAATACGCCTTTAGGGATTTTCGCACCCAGTGCCTGGAACTTCTTGGGGTTCTTCAGGAACTCTACAATCTCTTGCAGCTCTTCCTTCGCCTCATCGATGCCCGCTACGTCTTCGAAGGTCACTTTGGGTACGTTCTCGGATGCCCGCTTGGCGCGACTGCGCCCGAACGACAGCGCTTGATTGCTCCCCGCCTGCATCTGGCGCAGGATCAGGAACCAGAAGAAGACCACCAGCACCAGCGGCAGAACCATCGGCAACAAGCCCTGCAGGGCGTCCGAGAACACCGAGCGACGGAAGGTGAAGTTCACTCGCTTCTGCTCCAGCTTGCGATGCAGGTCGGTACGCGATTCGGGTGTGTCGGGCAGGACTACATAGTATCGCGAGCCGTCATCGGTCTGGAACTGGAAAGTGTCCTTGTCGAACTCACCTTGCAGTACGCGGTCTTCATCCAGCAGGTCAAGTAAACGCTTATACTTTACCTCCTGTGGCGAGTCGAACGCGCGGAAGGGTCCGCCGCGTACGACCAGATAGAACGCCAAGCCCAAGAAAGCGAGCACTAATACATTACGCAGGCTACGGTTCAAGTCTTCCTCCTCTGAGCGCGTTTCTCATCGGCGCTACCGACGTTGGTATTATACCATATCGAAATAGGTGTATCGACTCCTTTACCATCCCCCGCGGGGCTGAGCCCACAGATGGACGGTCTGTTTCGTATCGGGTGTACAGCGCACCCGATGCGCCAGGCACAGTCCCACCACCCATACGATACCCTCTTCGTCGCACACAACAGGTATCCGCTGGCGCAAATGAACGGGTACTTTCCTGTCACCAAAGATATCGGAAAGTTTGCGATGCCCCGACAGTCCCAGCGGTTGCATCCGGTCGCCACGCCGCCAGTTCCTTACCAACAGCTGCTTGCCGATTCGGGAGGCGTCACACCACACCTCCCAATTATCTTGACGCCACAGCCGCGCGTCGGGTAACGCCGAATATTCGGCAAACAGGGTGATACCGGCTGGCGGGATAGCCGTCTCACCGGGTAGCCGCACCATCATTTCATACGCGACAGCAGGAACTTCACGTTTCAGCCACACCCGCAACGCGCGCTGTGTTACCGCTGCGTGCAATTGCCCACCGTGCAGGGTGATTCCGGCGCGGTGACCGGTACGTATCGCCTCGCGAAGTCGTTCCACCTGCTCGAACTGCAGTTCTCTGCCCTCCGGATGCAGACTCTGCACTGTGTAGCGAATCACCCGTCTTTGCACCGCTTCCGGTTGCCCCGCCAGCCACTCCAGCGACAGGCGCCATTCCCCTTCTGTGCGGCGAAGTGTGAACTGCGGTTCCAGGTCTCGTATATAGTTTTGCCACCATCTCTCCTCGTCTCTCAATACGCTCGCCAGTCGTTCTATCGCTTCGTCCACCCGCGGGTTGACCCGGCGCAGTTCGGGAAGCACATGGTGACGAACGCGGTTGCGGCTGTAGCGCGGGTCGGTGTTGGAAACGTCTTCCACAAAACGCAAACCGTGCAGAGCGCAGTAGGCGGCTATCTGCTGGCGGCTCATCTGCAGTAGCGGGCGGATAATTCTGCCTCGGCGCATGGGCATGCCTGCCAACCCAGCGGTGCCAGCGCCGCGCGTTAGATTGAGCAGAACCGTCTCCACCTGGTCATCGCGGGTATGTCCAAGCGCAATCGCATCCGCCTCGATAGCGTCCGCCACCTCTTGCAGGAAGGCGTAGCGCACCTCACGGGCTGCCACCTCTATGCTGAGGCGTCGCCGTTTTGCCTCCTGCGCGACTTCCACCTTGCGCGAGAAGAAGGGCACTCGCCACTCGGCGCAGACCTGTCGGCAGTGGGCTTCATCGGTGTCGCTTTGTTCCCCACGCAGGGCGTGATTCAGGTGCGCGGCTGTGACTTCCAGCGACCAGCTCTCGCGCAGTCGGGTGAACAGGTGAAGTAGCGCGGTGGAGTCGGCTCCCCCTGAGAAAGCGACAAGCACTCTCTGCCCCGGTTCCACGAGCGAGTGGGTGCGCAGTGTGTTTTCGAAGAGGGCAAGCAGTTCCATACCGCCTCCGGTCTTCAGGCGTTGCCCACGCGATAACCCGCCTCTCTCAGCTTCTGCACGTGCTCTGCCCTGTCGATATCAACACCGATTTCGGCGTATTCGGTGATGATTTCCTGCGCGGAGGCGTTCATGAGTTGCTGCACACGGTGTTTGATATGTGCGATAGAGAGTAGCCGCGGCGAGAGCAGCTTCGCCAGCACTGCCCGCACAATGATGCCCGCACCCAGTATCTTTGCCATTGCCCACACCGACTTGCGCGCAGCGAACGCCCGTCGTAGCAGGTTCGCCTGCCTGCGAACCGTACCGGCACGAACCAGCAGCAGGTTTCCGCCGGTGAACGTGCCCTCCCTCAGAGTGAGCGCGGTGCGGGGCATGTTCGGGAACCTCCGACGACACAGTTCCAGTGGAATGATAGGGTAGCACATATCAGCCCCCGATTGCGCACCGCGAACAACGAAATCCCTCACCGCCTGGGGGGTCAGGAAGGGGGTGTCCGCCGTAGCATACAGGATATGTTCCCCCTCGGCGACATCAGCTGCTGCCTGGAGCACGTTTTCCACGAAGTCGCCGGTATCGGGCAGGACACGGCAACCTTCCGGCGGAGTGAGGTTCCCGACAACGATAATCTGCCCCACCACGCCGCTCTCCCTCAGAGCGCGTACCACCCGCGCGAGCATCGTTTCGCCCTGTACTTGCAGTAGAGCGCGGTTCGGCACGCCGGTGGCGGCAACCAGTTCGGGCTTGCTTTGACCGCCAGCCAGCACGACGGCAGTAAGAGGGGAGGAGTTCTCCAACATAGTGGGTTCATCCGTAATTCTTAATTGCCCGTTGGCTCCAGCAATACCCAACCTAGCGGATATGCCGGTGCTCCGTTGCGATAGCCGATTAGCCGGGTATGTGGGAAAGGCGCATTCACATCCACCCTGTGCGTTTTGGGGTCTTCGCCCAGCCTGTAGCGTTCACGCAGGTCGGTGAAGTCATCGTAATCCTCGTCACGCAGCAGTTCCTGCACAATGTCTCCTACGGTTTTTGCCTCCCAGCCACCTCCCCAACCGAGGTTGAGCAGGAACGCGTCCTCTTTCAATGCCTGTCGGTGTTCATGTAGCCTCGCGTAGAAGTCGCGCAGAACTGGCGTCTGGTACTTCGCGGCGAACTCCATCTGGCGGCGGATGAGGGTGTCTGCGTATTGGTTGCATACGCCGGACAGGTTGCGAACCGCTTGTTCTTTCGCTCCACTGAACCCCAGCACCGCCTTCGCCTGCGGACTGAACAGCGTTTCGTCGATGCCGATGGTGGTGCGCAAGCCGGTTCCTGCCTTCAGCCACTCGGCGAACGCTTTATACTCTCCATCCTGTTCCCGCTTGGGCACGAGTTGACCGTTGCGCAGGGTATACGTCCACACCAGCCCCACTTCCATCTGCTCCAGACCGACGGGGAGGCTATCCATCACCTGCACGGCGCGCATCAGGTCGTGGTTAGGGTCTTTGCCCAGCAGCTTGCGCTCCACAGGTAGCCCTACCCACTCACGGTTGCTACCCAGCCGCTCCAGCTCACGCATCCCCAGTCGCTCCCGTCGGTCACCCTGTCTCGCACGGCGGAGGTCTTTGCCTGCCGCCTCATAGAGAACCTGCAAGCAGGCTTCCAACTCATCCGCGCTTTCTATCTCCAGAGCACGCCCTATTGCCCGACGGTGATTATTCGGGTCCTGCTCCGCGTCCCGATTGCCTCGTGCGATCTCCCGCAGGCTATTGCGAATATCCCTCGCGAAGGTTGCCAGCAGGAGGTAGCGTTTTACAAATTGCCGTGCCTGCTGGTCATGACGTAGCAAATACCACAGAACTGCCGTGCGTATGGCTCCCTTCAGCGTGCTGCCAGGGATATAGGGCTGTAGATAGACATCTTTCATCCCTTCGCGGATGTATACCTCACGGGGGTCTTGCGGGCAGGGTAGGCTGTACAGCGCGACCTCTTCAACGGGGATGCGTCTTCCCCGCAGCCACTCCGCCCACGAAAAGGCGTTACTGCTCATTGCCTGCGCCAACTCGTCGCCGTTTATGCCACGGGCAAACACCTTATCGAGGTCTATCACGTACCAACGCCCGTTGCTGTACGCCCCATCGAACTTGCTCAGTTGCATACCCGTGCCGATGTGGACAGGGCTCAAGCAAGTCACGGAGTAGCGCTTCGTTTCCATCACACCTTCACCCCCAGCGGGAAAGCGTATCCGTATCGCCACACGTCATGCGGACAGGGAGCAGGTTTCACATTCACCAGAGTGCCCGGCGCAACTCCGTTTGTCCACCGCAGTACGGAGCCTTCAGAGAGCATCCATACGGATTTGCGTCTCAGATTGCCCCCTTCCGGCGAGCCAATCCACCCGCGGCGAGGTAGCAGGTCGTAAGCGCACCGGTCGTCAATCAGGGTTTGTACCTGTTGTGCCGTTGGGCAGCACGGCGAGAGGGTCACGCAGTACCCCGCCCCCTCTGCCTCAGGGAGGGAAACCGTTTCGGAGACCTCTACCGCAAACAACCCGAACCCAGAGCCTCGTTCCCCTCCCAATCCGCTGTCGCCAAGCAGGCGCAAACAGGCTTCGACCCGGTGGCGCAGGTTCTCATCGCGGTAGCGGACGGCGCACCATAGCCCGGCATCTTTCTTAAACACCACCTGCCCGAAAAACCAGATTTGCGACGCGGAAGTTTGCCTGTCCAGCGTCACCCGAGGCACGACGGCAACACGCCACAGGGCTACATCATTTACCTCGTCGTCGATGAATGGTTCCAGATTCTGCCACTCGGTTTCGCCCACAAGAAAGGCGCCGTCGCCAGCGAAGCGCATCCCGTTTGTGTCCAGCGGGTTACCGGTATGCATCCACCGGCTCAGAACGCCCTGCGAAATATACCGCACCTTCCTCAACTTTTCTTCTTCCTCCTTCTTCTCACCCTTCAGCGCAGAGGGCTTGGGGAAGAAGAGCACGTCTCCTGCGAACGGAAAGGCAGAGGTGAGCAAGAGGGGCGGTTGTTCGGCGTTCAGGAAAGGGGCAAGCAGGTCGTTGCGCAGAGACTCCGCGCCGTAGAGCCAGCGCCACGCGGTGCACAGTGCGCTGAAGAGGGTATCCGCCGGTACGTGCGTGCGCGTCTCCTCCAACCCCACACCGCGCTCGCCGATATGCAGGGGGGAGCGGAAGTGCAA